>JBAYAL010000060.1:0-7133 GCA_041669825.1 Eubacteriales bacterium
ATTTGCCTGATTACGGAAGCGAATACTTTTGAAGAGCCCGGTGCGGTAGTTCCGCACGCCGGGATTCTGAGCGGGGTGCGTCGGGTAACCGGCGCGTCTACCGTGACGGCAAAATACCGCGGAAAGAAGACTCGGCCTCCTGCCTCGCGTTATAAAGTTATTCTCTGTAGCTGGGAGGAAATAGATATGTTTGAATTATTGTTTTTGATGTGTTTTACATTACATAATATTGAAGAAGGTATTTGGTTACCAAAGTGGTCAAAGTACGCAGGCAGATACCATCCACAAGTAGCAAATAATGAGTTTCACTTTGCGATTATGGTCGTGACATTATTTGGATATGTTTTAACTTTTATTTTTCTAGTATTAGGAAACACAAATGAAATAATAAAGTATTTGTATTTCGGTTTTTTACTGATGATGTGTTTAAATGCAATTTTCCCTCATCTGATAGCAACAATTGTTCTAAAAAAGTATGCTCCAGGAACACTTACGGGACTATTATTGAATTTGCCTGTTGGATTATATTTGATATTTGGAAGGTACGGAGATCAGGTTGTGGTTTATAAATTGATAATAGGGTTTGTCGCAATAGCCATAGCAACATTAGCTTTATTACGACCGCTTTTCAAACTTGGGAAAAGATTGCTTGTTGAGTATTAATAAGGGTGGTTCAAGAAGTGGTATAAGGCGCCGCATCCGTGCGGCTCAGGCTTCGTGGGCCCGCGGTACTATGCCTAACACGAGGATTACCGCAAGGGTGTGGATAGGAAAGTTTATGGGGTATGCCGCACCACATGTCCTCTGTCAGAAGATTTGCAATTTGGAGTTGAATAAAGAGAAGCAAGTCTTGCGTCAGCCCTGGCGGGACGGACACGTCGGTAATCCCGGAACCGTTCTACGACATATCGTGCAAAGGACGCGCAATCCGCAGACTGTGTAAAAACTAATTTTAGAAATTGATACCCTCCATTTATGTGTTATTTTACCCTATTAAGACCGAATAAATGCGAAAAACATGCTCATATATGAGATTATTAACCCACTTTAATGAGTTTTACTATCCAAATTTATAGTTTTTACACAACCTGTCCTTGGCGCGGACGAAATAAATTGAAGTATTCCTTCGCAGTAGTAGGATGTTGTGCAGTAAAGGTAATTGTTATAATCAATCATATTGATAAGTCCAATTGGTAATCAGTTGGGCTCGTTTTGTATTGACATCTTTGACAATGCATGCTAAGGTGAAGTTGGCTTCATGTGAAGCTAGCTTCATGAAAGAAGGGTAACAATGAAGAATAGAGTTCGGGAACTCAGAAAGAAATATAATATGACGCAACAACAATTAGCTGATGCAGTGTATGTTTCTACAAGAACAATTATTTCTCTGGAGCAAGGTCAATATAATCCATCGATCATGTTAGCGTACCGAATTGCAGTTCTTTTTGATACAACGATAGAAGATCTATATTGCCTTGTAGAAAATAAAAAAGAGGAGGATAAACATCATGAGGATTAATAATTATAGAAATCTGTTGAATGCAATTTTAGGGCTGGTTTTATTTGTCGCATGCATTTATGTTTTGGTTAGCAAAGGATTTCAACTAAAATACCTTATTGCATCTGCACTTTCTGCCGGGTTAATAGTAGTCAATCTTAGCTGGGCAGGAAAAAGAAAGGGTGCTGAAGAAATTATTATGGGTCAAGCAGATGAACGTGATTTATACAATGCAATGAAGAGCAGTCAAGCTGCTTTAAGAATTTCAAAGGACATTTGCTTTATGTCAGCTATTCTTTCTTTTTTGCTGTATACGATTGCGAAAACAGACATCTATTTTAATATTGGGGTGCCATTAGTTGTAGTTATTATTGTGATGTTTGTAGTTTTGCTGCTGTGCAATCAATACTATGAAAAACACAATTGAGGAAGGTCATAAGTATTATCTATAGTTCACCATTTGTAATTTAGTGCACATTCTTCGTATTTAGCGCATTAGATGAATTTCGGGTGAAATTCAAGGCAGCGCCGTCCATGGCGCTGCTGAGTTTGGGGTCACGATACGTCGCCTAACTTATTAGAGATTTATGATGTTCCTAAATACAAAAAAAACCTAAGATAAAAATCAATGACTTAATAAAAAGTAATAATTTAATTTTACATACTGAACATCAAGAATCTCATGTTGTACTAAACCGATACCAAACGGCAATTTGTCTATGGGAATTCAATCTTTCGTCTTTAGGCAAAATGTTTTGAAATAAGAGTACTGTTACAATATTATTTTAATTTTGAAGTAATAAAATACAATGAAAACTTCTAAATGAATATAATTTTCCCCTCCCCAAATAGGGTAATTTATAAAATATATTAAGTTACAAAGAAATTATGGAATTGCAGCTAAATGATTTGGACTAACAAAAGTAATAATATGAGTACTACCACAATGGGGATAGGTTCTAGTCTTTTTAGGTATTTTACTCTTTATTTTGGGTGGTTTGCTTCCAGTAAAAATCATACTTTTTAGAAGTTTGGTCAATGTATTTCTACTACAAAGTAAACCATAATGGCGGATTTTAACAAATCCATTTGGGAGTACGTGAAGAACCAAGAAAAACTAACAGATTTACCGTAATGATTTAAGCCTAGAATGTTGGATTGTTTGTGCTGAAAAACTACGGAGCTTCATTTCATAATTCATTAGTTTAAGGTGGGAAGAAAGAACTTGGGAGTTTTTAGATATAAAAATTCATCCTTTCAAATTATTAGATTATTTAAAAAGGATGAATTTTTGTCTGATTTATAAAAAGCCACAGCGTAGCGGTTTAGTACAGCACAGCGTTCCTGAAATTCTGAGATGTATGAATGGAGTATATAGAACTCCGGGAAAGCTGGAGACGTTAGCCGGACTTTCCACTCACGCTGTTTAATACTGTTTTGTTGTTTAGGAGTCTGCTAAACTAGATTGGTTCTGCTTGAATTTTCTTTGTAGAAAAAGGAAAAGACCTCCTAATTGGAGGCCTCCCATTGGCTGATACATAGTATCAACACTCATTTTTAAAAATTTGTTCGGCACATAGTACCAAAACACATTATTAGTATCTCTGCTATTACATTATTATTATACTCATAAAACCTAAAAAATGTCAAAGCAAATCTAAATTTTTTGTTACAGCTTTTCTTAATTCATTGAAATTATCTATAGTAACCTTTGCAACGGGGGTTTTGCTTAATCTTTTTTTACTAACTTCTCTCATATGGACTACATTTGCAATTCCAACTATTTTTTGGACGGGGTTTTGTTCTAGCTCAATAGGAACTTCATAAAAATCTAATTTTCTTTTTATTATTTCCCCATTCTTATCATATTCAATATACCATACTTTGCCTGATTTTGTGAATGTGCTATTTTTATAAGTTGTAATCGGAGCAATTATTGTAGTATTACCAAAATTATTTCCAATATTATTTTGTAAAATTACTACTGGTCTATGGTTTCCTTGCTCACTACCTAAATTATTGCCCAAATGACAATAGAATATTTCCCTTTGAAATACCTGATTTGGCATACCCTCAAAAGATAAATCGAATTTCTTATTCATCCATTCAACAAATCTTAGCCTATTTTGTAGTTGTTTATAATATACATGGTCGTTTTTAATGGTCTTTTTGATTTTATTACTAAAACTCGAGAATTCTCTATTAACTAGATCTTCTAATAAAAGTATTTCTTTTTTATAATTTATTTCGCTCAATTTCTAGTCCTCCATTTCAATCAATCTTTTTCGACAGAAAAGAGGAATTCCCTTCTATATTATGGAAATATATTGTATATAATTGGAAGGAGATGGAAGTATGACTTACCATACAGGAGAGAAGTCAGGTGTCGGAACTTACACATGTACTAATTGTGGACAACAAGTTTATCTTAATGATTCAACCGACACATTACCACCATGTCCAAAATGTAGTAAGATAGAATTTAGAAAGTAATTTGAGACTTAATAAAATCTCTTATCTCTTCGTCTGGATAACCAAACATTTTGCCTAATATCCAATGGTCATAAGGGGTATTTGGTTGATCAGGCGAACTTTTAATATTTACAAGCATGTAGTCATGCTTGTAAATATTAATTGTCATTTATCCATCGGATAGAGATTAAGCATAGAAATTGAGTTGTTGGTTCTTAATTCTCTTTATAATTTGTTCATAATAACTATCTTGAATCGGGGTCATTGCTACAGGTTTACAACCTGTGTTAACCATATAGCAATATCCAGACAATTTACTAGCGATATATTCATTCATGTATAAGCCTTTCCTCCGAAGTCTCTATTTTTCTTAGTATTCATAAAAAGCAATGGAAAACTTCAGTTAACTTATTAGAAATTTATAATGTTCCACTTATGAGAAATTCATGATGTTCCTAAATACAGAAAAAGATAAAAACAACTTCAAGATATGCAATATGTGAAAGTAGATAAAAGACTCGTTAGAAAATGAGAGATAGACAGTACGCTACTACAAAATAATATTTGCCTTAAAGACTCCGTCTACGGCTGTGAAGGAATACAACCCGTTGTATTTTTGTGCTACGGCTGCAATGCTTTTCGTGCCAAGGCCATGATTTTCCCCTGATCTTACTGGTAGGTCGCCAACAAACAAGATTGTGCTATTATAGCTGTTGCTGATTTGTATAAAAAGTTTATTATTATTAATCCGAGATATGATTTTCAAGGTTCTTTTATTGACGTTGTTAATCGCCTTGCAGGCATTTATGGCATTTTCAATTGCATTAGAAAAAATAACGCAGAGGTCCATATCCGATACCATATTGTTCTCAGGGAGATCAATATGGGTTTCAACAGTAATTTGTTCATTCTTGGCCTTTTTGATATAGGAGGACAAAATCAGATTTACAGTATAATTGTTACAGTATTTCTCAACATCTACATTCTCAATTACTTTTTCAACCTCAGTGATATATTTTTGAGCAGCTTCCTTGTTGTTGTCCATAAAATAGGAATTAATCAGATTCAAATGATGTCGCATATCGTGTCGATAAAGGAGTGTATTTTTATGAGATTCTTCCAATGCTTCAAAATGAATTTGTGCTGCTGCAACTTGCGTTATAAGTAGATTTTGTTCGCTTTGTAGGGTGAGTTGTTCTCTGGTTTGTTTGAAATATCGTAGAATTAAAAAATAAGCAGAAAAAACTAAAATAAGGAGTAACACACCATAATTAACAACGAGCCTATCGATAACTGCGTCAATATTATACATTCCGATAGAATAAATAAGCACAGAATATGAGATAGGGATAATAGAAAATCCCAACCAGCCTTTATCAGTGTTGCGCAACATATAAAGAAATGGCTCACGGATATGCTTGTAAATCAAAAAATATGTAGGGAGATACAGAATATAGCAAATAATATCTGCGGTTTCCTTGCTAGAGCTAAAAGTGTATGAAACAACTAGTCCTATCAAAGAAAACGAAGTGCTTATTACGATGAGTGTCCAAAGAATAAAAAACACCTTGATTGGTTTGAACTTGGATATAAACATAAATGCTAAAAATACAGGAATGTGGACAGTGAGAGGATAAAGTTTCATAAAAGCTATATATCCAAAATGATGTAAAACAAACCCATCACAAATTACCATGACAGTTACGTAAAGCCAAAAGAAATAGCGGCTTCTTTTATGTTTAATTTCACAATCAAGTAGCATGTACATAACACTGATTGCGAAAATGAATGATAGAAAAGATCTTACATAATCCATCATATTATATAACTCCTATTCGTATTCGAGTTTTAACCTTATCATTTAGGTTTCATTGTGCATATTGTAGTACCTATTATACTAAAACAATTATAAAAACACACCTATAATTACATTTCATGACTAAAAACAACCGTTTCATGCAGGTAGTAATTTATTTCAAATATCTTTTGCTATAATTTAATAAACCATAAGGTGGATTAAAATTGAAAAGGAGATTTATTATGAAAAAAATTCTTGCTCAAATTACTATGCTTGTGCTATTATGCGTTATTACTTTTAGCCTTATTGGCTGCGGTGGAGGAGAGAATACGGCTAGTGAGCCAACGAATGCCTCAAGCACATCTGCAAGTTTAGTTGAGGTTACTTCCGCTGAAGGAATTAGTCTTAAGATTCCAAGTGAATGGGTACTGCAAGATAATGGTGTTTATATTGACAAGAATACTGGTGAAAATGTAGCTTTTTCGGTAGTTGACGCTACTGGAAACCAGATTTCCAACTATACAGAAGAAACAATTTCAAATTCATACCAAGGCACCTACGAAAAAGTTGCCGTTAAAAGCTTTGAAAATGGGTTACGAATTAACGGTAAAGAAGCGCTTAAAACCCAGGTGAACTTAACTTCAGACAACAAAGATTATACTCTGATATTAGTTATCGTTACAGATGACACGAAAAACTATCTTATTAATTTCACTTGTGAAAGTGGTAATACAGAGGGCTTAATGGCAAATACAAATAATCTACAGACTTGTATTGATAGTATAACGATAGAATAAGGTAATGAAGACAGATGATTATTCTGCTTAGAGGATAAATTATCGCGGATTGTGAATTCACCTGTCTTTTTAAGCTCCGTTTGTATCTGAGGCCAGGATTGTTATAAGCAACCCTGGCACGAACATATACTTGGGTTATAATTGCTGATTACATAAGAAATGAGTGTGATTCCTATAAAACGTATATTAACTATATTACTGGCTGTATTATTGGCACTTGGGCTTTTAGCAACTTGCAGTGGTAGTTCTTCAGACACTTCTTCCCTCGTTACGCCAGGAAACCCAACAGGTGATAAATGGTCTGTTTTTATTTATCTTTGTGGTACAGATTTAGAGACAACGGGCGGTATGGCTTCTATTAACGTTCAGGAAATGCTTGGAGTAAGTATACCGGAAAATGTTAAGGTAATCATACAAACAGGTGGAACCGAAAAGTGGGCAATGGAGGGGATTGATCCAGAAAAGCTGGAACGCTATGAAGCGAAAGACGGTAGTTTTGAGCTTGTAGGTGACGCACCCCTTGCTAGCATGGGGGCGGCCGATACCTTAGGAAGTTTCTTAATATGGG
>JBAYAL010000061.1:0-7129 GCA_041669825.1 Eubacteriales bacterium
ATTGCCAATAAGGTTGGTTTCCTGCCTGATATGAACAATTTCCTTAGTCATGCTGAATTTTATACTGCTATCAGTAAGGATATGCCCCAGGCGCTTGCCCCTCAGTACTTCTTGGACCCTGAAAAACAATATACTTACGAGGAGATTATTGAAAGGAAAATCAAGAGTGATTATGGTCCGGAGTCAGGATATCAGGATTTTGAGGATTGTGCATTTAAACCTTATAGGTTATCTCTGAAGGAAAGCTATAATTACTATTTTGTTCCAGAGAATAAGATTAGACTGCCTCTGTATTTTAATTCGATTAACCATAACATTAAAGAATTATTGGCTAATTTGAAAAAATACAACACAACTGTTCCCGACCAGGATATGGAGCATTTTAGACGGCATTATTGTGGACTGCCTATGTGGTATGAATCAATATCCAACGGGACAACACCAGAATATCCATTTAAAGTGGTAAATTGGAAAGTTCATTATATAATCAATAATACTGGTGATCATGTTGAAAATCCTTGGCTTGATGAAACTGTAAATACTTTTTCTCCTGAACTGAAGAAAGTTTGGATAAATACCGCTACAGCTCTGGAACTTGGATTTAAAGAAGATGATGAGATAACAATTGAATCTCAATTTGGGGGAAAAACAAATGGGAAATTGCATTTGACGAATCTTATTCATACAAGCTGTATTGGTATTCCGGGAAACTATGGACGTAAGGGAATGTTGATGAATCCAATATCTTACGACGGAGCCCATTATAATGCTTTAATAGATGATGATGAGCCAAGTATTAATCCTGTTATGGGTAATATAGAAAATTCACCGAGAGTTAAAATATATAAGGATTAGAAGGGAGGCAAAAAAATGCGGTATGGAATGGTAATAAATTTAAGAAGATGTATCGGTTGTGATTCTTGTACGCTTGCTTGTAAACAAGCAAACGGAACGCCTAAGGGAGTATTTTGGGGTCATGTTCATCATTATGAAGAGGGTGAATATCCAAATGCTAAAGGAAGGCATATCCCATTTTTGTGTATGCATTGTGAAAATGCACCCTGTGTGCAGGTTTGTCCAACAAAAGCTTCCATAAAAAGAGAAGATGGTATTGTTTATATTGATGAGACAAAATGTATAGGTTGTAGACAATGTATGATAGCATGTCCTTTTGATGCCAGGAATTTTTTAGCTAAAACTCCTGAGCCTTATTATGGTGATAAAGGCTTGACTCCTAAAGAAAAAATTGATTACGCAAAATTTGGGCTAGGAAAGGTGAATAAATGTAATTTCTGCATGGATAGAGTTGATCAAGGAGAACTACCTGCATGTGTTGCAGCTTGTCCAGCAGAGGCTAGAATATTTGGGGATTTAGAAGACCCCGATAGTAATATCGCAAAATTAATTAGGGATAATCAAACAATTCAGTACGGAAAAGAATACGGAACAAATCCCTCTGTATATTATATTCCTGGAAAATAAGTTTGATTTACTTAAGGGGGTGATATTTTATGAAAGCTTTTGTTAATGAGAAATCCTGCCTAATTGAGACAACAAAATATAGAATAATGATTTATAGGTTATTGGAAAAATTATTTATGGAACCAATTCCAACTCCGGGTAAGGATTTTACCAATAAGGTTTTGAAAGCAATAAATGACTTAGATATGAATAATAAAGATATATGTCTAAATCAAGGAATAGAGATATTAAAAGCATTTCACAATAAGTCCTTACTAAGTAATATTGAAACACTCCAGAAAGAGCTTGCTGTAGATCGTACCATGCTTTGCAGGGGAATCAATTCTGAATATGGGCCACCTCCTCCCTATGAAGCGGTTTATATGGAATCGGAAAACCAACAAACCCAGATATTAAAGGTGATAGACAAGTATAATAAAATGCAGATTTCTGTTAGTTCTGAAGTGCGCGAAAGACCTGATTATATAGGATTAGAATTTGCTTTTATGGCATTTTTATGTGAGAAAGAGTTAGAAGTGTATGAAGGAAAACAGGAAGAGTATGAAGAAATAATTAGGTTGGAGACTGAGTTTTTAACTGAACACCTGTTTAAATGGATTCCTAAATATTGTGATGAGATGATTAAATGGGCTAAAACAGATTTTTTTAAAGGAATTGGATATTTAATAAAAGGTTATATCAGTGAAGAAAAAGAGAGAAATGAAGAACAAGAAGGTTAAACAGGAAAGTAGGCAAGTGTTTTAGCAAATCATAAATTTTATATAATGAAAATCATAGGTTCTCACCTAGTAAGGTTGAGAATCTATGATTATAAAAAAGTTTTTTCATGAGGTAAAATTTATGAATTATCAAATATGTGTAAATTATTTTATAATATAAAGCCGAGTACAAATTGTCAGAAATTATATTTAGTTTAGTGTATCTCTGTGGTATACTGTAGATAAGCAAGTTTGTTTATTAAGGATTTTTTTACATAGCAATAATTGAGCGTTTTATTTAGTAATACAGTTCATAATTTATATTATTATTACAAAATGGTTGGGTTAAGCTAATTATTTTACTTACAAAAAAATTATTGTATAACCCTTATTGACTTTTATAACAGGCGATTTTTATTACTTGCTAAAAGTGTTTTATATTTCCATAGTAGAGTTAATAAATTATGAAAACTTGGTGATGAATTATGCTGTGTGAAATAAAAATAATAGCTGATATGAATCAAAAAGTTTGGCAGGAAGTTAAATTATGCAAGGAAAGGTTTATTGAATTTAACGAAAATCCTATTAATTCACCTTTTATGTATCCCGAAATTGCTGAATCTTGGATTAGGTCAAAAAAATACGGTGTTGATCCCTACTTAAAAGCTTTTGACAAAAGCAGATTGAATTCAAAAGAGCTTCAGTCTTTATTAAAAGATAAAAAAGAGCTTATTGATATTTCGGTTCCTTTTTTGAAAGGATTTATGAGTTTATTGTCATTTTCCAATTATCGGATGTATTTGAGTGATGAAAATGGAATTTTCATTTATGAAGTAGATGAACAAAAAAGAAATATGTTAGGTATTCTAATGAGCGAAGAGCAGGTTGGAACTACTGCTCATGATTTAAGCCTTTTACTTAAAAAGCCAGTACAGCTTATTGGACCATATAATTATCTTAAACAATTGGAAGATGATATTAGTTCTGCTGCTCCTATTATGGATGAAAATGGTGAGGTACTTGGTACAATAGTTATTGTTCAATCAAAAACTAGTAAAAATTTAAAAAACATGCAGGCTCATTCGCTTGGATGGGTAACATCTATGGGAGTAGCGATAGAAAATGAAATAAAATTGAAGGAACGCAACTATTACATGGGTTGTTTGATGGATGAAACTTTAAATTCTTCATTCTCATTAATTGAGGAAGGATTTATTCTTCTTAACGGTAAAGGGGAAATAATACAAATAAATAATTTTGCGGCAAGTGTTCTGGGGATCTCGGAAAAAGAGATCGGAGGTAAACCATTAGCACAATTCGTTGATGATTATACGGTTTTCGCTCAGGTTCTTAAGGATGGTAATCCTGTATATAACTATGAATTTATTAATGATGCCGGTAAAAAGAGGGTAAAGTATTTACTGAATATAAAGCCCCTTAGTGGTGGTTTGGACAAAAATCCTATAGGAATCTTAATTCGTTTATCGCGATCAGATAAAAATATAAAATTGGCAGACACAGCTTTAGGTGCAGAAGCTAAATATACATTTGATAGTATTCTAGGACAAAGCCAATCAATTATAATAGCAAAAAATATTGCAAAAAAAATTCCTCCAATACCAATTAATGTATTGCTTATTGGAGAAAGCGGAACTGGGAAGGAAATGTTTGCTCAGTCTATTCATAATAATTATAAGCCTAATGCTCCTTTTGTTGCAATTAACTGTGCTGCATTACCTAAAGAACTCATTGCTAGTGAGTTATTTGGATATGAAGGAGGAGCTTTTACTGGGGCAGAACGAAAAGGGAGAGTAGGAAAAATAGAATTAGCTGATGGCGGAACGCTGTTTTTGGATGAAATTGGAGATATGCCTTTTGAGATTCAAGCCGTTTTGCTGAGGGTACTTGAGGATAAAAAGGTTATGCGACTTGGAGGAAATAGGTATAAATCTGTCAATTTTAGAGTTATTGCAGCCACTAATAAGGATCTTCATAAAATGGTAGAGCAGAATAAATTCAGAGAAGATTTGTACTACAGATTAGCTATATTTAAAGTAAAAATACCGCCGCTCAGGGAGAGAAGAAATGATATTATTCAATTGGTACAGTATTTTATGGATGATATTTCACAAAGTATAGGGTGTATGATTCCTGAATTAAGTAAAGAGGTACAAAATATACTAATAAATTATAACTGGCCAGGAAATGTACGACAATTGTATAATGTGGTAGTTTATGCTGTCAGTACGGCTCGTGATGGTGTAATTAGATCTGAAAATTTACCTGATGAAATTTTTTATAGAGAATTAGATAATTCGGTTAATGCTTTGAGTGATAAACCGAGATCACTTGAAACATTAGAAGAAATCGCCATAAAAAATACTATGGATTACACTAATAATAATATTGAAACAGCTGCTGATATTTTGGGGATAGGAAAATCAACATTATATAAGAAATTAAAGAGGTATAATGTGTAAGGAAAAAGCTAAAATAATTAATATTTTGAATGTGAAAAATGGATTATGTTTGTAAAAAACACAGTCCATTTTTTATAAATATATTAAAATATTAATTTATCATTTATTTTGAAGGAGTTGTTAATGCTACCTGCATTATTTAGGCTTTTTTACTTTGGTTTACCTCATTTAAGCCAACTTCTCTTTCAGTGCCGTGTATCTTTAAATAAGATAATCCGGTTAATATGCCGATAACGGTAACAGAAAAAATAATGCAGAGGAAAGCAATAAATATTGCGAAATTACCTGACGTAGATGCCAGTGTTGCATTAAAGATAGCTCCTCCGGCATCTAGGATCAATACAGAAAGCCCGCCGCCACCTAATTTTTCGAGTATTGGCAGTATACCGACAGCAGCTAAAATCGCACCAATAGTAAAGCTAAGGATAAGTATCTTGGGAACTCCAAGTTTAGTATATGCTAATAATACCTGAAAAACAGCACATAAAATCCCTGCAAGTATAAAGGCCTGAATATATTCCATCTTTATCATCCTTTCTTTAACAGGCTAAGCCACAAAGAACGCAATAAGACCAATAATAATTGATAAAAGAGTTCCTGTACCTACTACAGTAACGACTACCATCAATCCGGACTTTATTGCCTGGCTAAGAGGAGCACCTGAACTTCTTGTTCCAACGATGGCTCCTGCGATAGCTGATGCCAGACCGCTAAAAGGCAACATAGCACCAAATCCGCTGCTCTCTTCTAGCTTTTGATATATTTTCAAATTGAATAAGATACCGCCTATTATACCCATTGTGATAAGCAGCAGTAAGCCGATTATAGGTGAATCCGGACCTAAGACCCCTATATATTGCTTAAGCAATATATGCCCAATTAATCCAAGGATACCGCCGACAATAAAAGCGTTTGCTACACTTTTTAATGCTGACATATTTTCTCACTACCTTTCTAATCTTAAATATAAAGGGATGAAAGGGATGAAAGGGATATCCCTAGCACCCCTTATTTCTATTGTAATTAAAAAGCTTTAGACAGGCAATTTATTTGGTTAAGGCAATATCTCCAACATTTAGACTTTCTTTGAGGACAATATTATTTTTTGTGAATGCCTTGTATCCCTTTTTTTCTACTTTAAGAGAATAAGTTCCAACACCTAGTTTCTTAAACCAGAAATCTCCGAATTCATCTGTTTCTGTTACTAAGATTTGACTTGTTTCAGAATCTGTTAGTGTTACTACTGTATTTTCGAGACATTCATCTTCCTTAGGGTCATATACAGCTCCAGCAATAAAGTTTTTAGGAAGATTAAGGTAATATACTCTAGGTTTTAATCCTAACTCAGGTTTAATTACTTCAGCCTTGGCAATTAAATCCTTAAACTCTTCTTCATCTCCAAATAGCAAAGCTCCAGTTGGGCACATATCAACACAGCGGGGAACCTTGCCTTCATCAACCAAATGAGCACAACCAGTACATTTTTGTGGTATCTGAAGTTCTTCATTCCAATAAATAGCTCCATAGGGACAGGCTTCAACAATCTGCTTTTGTCCTTTTGCTTTTATAGGGTCAATTATTACCAACCCGTCTTCTCTTTTATATACTGCACCATTTTTGGCAACTTCTGCACATTTTGGATTATCGCAGTGCATACAAGGTGTAGGAGTATATTCCACCTTAACTTTTGGAACACTGCCATGTGTTTTTTGTTTTACATTCATCCAAAATTGCCCGATATCTGGTTGTGGTTTGGCATAAGGCATCCAATCATTATTCACATGTTCGTCTTTACAAGCAAGCTGACAGCCATAGCAACCATTACATTTAGAAACATCAACTATAAATACTTTCATTATTTTTCCACCTCCTCAATCCAGTCATCCAAAATAAAGCCGGCATCTTTATCAAATTTTCTGGAGAATGCTTCTGGATATTGTTTTTTGAGTTCATCTATATCCACTTTTTCTACATTTATCAGGAATCCGCTAGTTACTTCACCAGCGCAATTTTTAGAAAGAATTTTAGTAGGACAGATAAGATTATTGGCGCCTCCTCTGTCAAATTCACCAATAATAATAGGGTCTAGTCTGGCTCCATGATCCTGATAAATAACACCTGGCATAATCCGTTCTGTAATGTAAGCTCCTCCTAGGACTGCTCCTCTGTCATTATAGAGTTTGACAATATCCCCATGTTCAATGTTTAATTTTTGGGCATCAACTGGATTAAGCCAAACTGGTTCATACATATATCCGTCTTTGCCTCTGACTTTACAGGTTTCGATCTCCCTCATCCAGGTACTATCATCCATATTGGCATGGACTCTCCAACGAGGATGGTTGGAAATAATCAAATAAGGGTATTTTTCTGAACGGGGATGCGATTCGCTTTCCTGATGGCTTTCACCATAAGGAATCCAATGGGGTACAGGCTGGCGTTCTTTATCATCAGGGAAAAATTCAGCTA
>JBAYAL010000062.1:0-7122 GCA_041669825.1 Eubacteriales bacterium
TTAACTGTCAATGGAGTGTAAAAGACTTGGAACAGCATTTGCCAGGAGTATTGAAAAAAACTCTTTCAGATAAGAAAGTTGATTTTTATATTATTGATGCAGTTAAAATTGGTCGTGAAATCGGTCTCGGTGCAAGAATTAATATGATTATGCAATCAGCCTTCTTTAAGCTTGCAAATGTTGTTTCTGAGGCAGATGCTATTAAATATTTGAAAGAATCTGTAATCAAAGCATATGGCAAAAAAGGTCAGGATATTGTTGATATGAACAATAAAGCCATTGATGCCGGCTTTGATGCTCTTACTAAAGTAGAAATTCCTGCTGCATGGGCAAACGCAGATGCTAGTCAAGGAATTTTCCTTGGAAATGATAATGATCCTAAATTTATTAAAGATATCGTACGTGTTATGGCTGCTCAGGAAGGTGATAGTCTTCCAGTTAGTGCTTTCAAAGGCTTTGAAGACGGAACATTCCCTCCAAGTGTCACTTCTTATGAAAAACGTGGAGTTGCAGTGATGATTCCTGAATGGAACATGGATAATTGTATTCAGTGTAATCAATGCTCAATTGTATGTCCTCATGCTGCAATTAGACCATTCTTGCTTAATGAAGAAGAAGTAAAGAATGCTCCAGCTGGCTTTAAAACTAAAAAAGCAATAGGTAAAGAACTTAGTGGCCTTCAGTTCCGTATCCAGGTTACGCCACTGGATTGCACAGGTTGTGGAAACTGTGTAGAAGTTTGTCCTGCTAAGGAAAGAGCTATTGTAATGAAACCTGCTGCACAGCAGACTGAAGCTCAAGCTGCTAATTGGGATTATGCAATAGCAATTTCTGATAAGGATGCAAGTATCAGTAACAAATATACAGTTAAAAATAGTCAGTTCATTCGTCCACTTGTTGAGTTTAGTGGCGCTTGCCCAGGGTGTGGGGAAACTGCTTATGTTAAATTGCTGACTCAGCTCTATGGAGATCGTATGATGATTGCCAATGCAACAGGTTGTACTTCAATCTGGGGCGGAAGTGCACCTTCAGTTCCTTATACAACCAATGCTAAAGGACAAGGACCAACATGGGCTAATTCCTTGTTTGAAGACAATGCTGAATATGGCTATGGTATGTATCTTGGAGTCCAGGCTCAGCGTACTAAAGTTGCTGAAGACATGGAAGCAGCTATGGCTGGAAATATTTCAGCAGATTTAAAAGCTGCATTCCAGCAATGGATTGAGAGCATGAATGATGGTGATGCTTCTAAAGTGGCTACCCAAAAAGTTCTTGCTGCTTTTGAAGGTGTTGATATAACTTCAAACGAATTACTTGCAAGTATTTATGCGCGTAAAGAACAGTTTGTTAAAAAATCTCAGTGGATTGTTGGTGGAGATGGCTGGGCTTATGATATCGGTTATGGTGGTGTGGATCACGTATTGGCCACTGGTGACGATGTTAATATTCTTGTTGTTGATACTGAAGTATATTCCAATACAGGTGGACAATCTTCTAAGGCTACCCCAGTTGCAGCTGTTGCTAAATTCCAAGCTGCAGGTAAAAAGATTCGCAAAAAAGATCTTGGTATGATGGCAATGAGTTATGGTTATGTTTATGTTGCACAGATAGCACTGGGTGCTAGTATGCAGCAGACCATGAAAGCATTCCAAGAAGCTGAAGCATATAAGGGACCATCACTTGTAATTGCTTATGCTCCTTGTATCAATCATGGTATTCGCGTAGGTATGTCCAAGAGTATTCTTCAGTCCAAGAAGGCTGTTGAAGCAGGCTATTGGCATATGTATCGTTACAATCCAGATGTTGCAGACCAAGGCAAGAATCCATTCACTTTAGATTCTAAGGTTCCAACTGCATCCTTTAGAGAATTTATTATGGGTGAAGTTCGTTATACATCACTTATCAATACATTCCCTGATACAGCTGAAGAATTGTTTGTTAGTGCTGAGAAAAATGCTAATGAACGTTACAAATCTTATCAACGTTTAGCTGCTCAGAATTGGGAATAAAATATTAGAAGATTTTAATGAGATCTTTAATAAAAAGAGCTGTAGAGTAGTAGTACTCTACAGCCTTTTTTTATTTTTGGTTTTCTTCTACCCATTCTTTGGCGTCAATTACATCACTCTCAGGGGTAACAGGGGCATTTGATTCAGGTTCTAAAGTTTGAATATTCGCCCAAGCAGCTGTCATATGCGATTCATGTGACCCTGGAATTATCTCGCAAATATCTTTGGTTTTCTTCATATTTACCTCCTTATATTTATTAGTATTAAAATATAAAATTTAAGATTTAAGATTTAAGATTCTTACCCTAAGTTTGAAGACTCTATACCTAATAATCTTTAATCTATCTTTGTTAGAATGTGCTTTAAAAAACTAATTTATTCAAAATTAAGGTTTGTATGTTAAATTAATATATCCCTAAAAAGGTCAAGCTTGCTAAGTAAAGCTATAAATAAAAGTGATGTGCCTTATAACTAAAATAATTAAATAAATAAATATTATAGTATCTAAGATCCTATGAAAGAGGGAACTATACTAGATAGAGGAAAATATCAATATTTTAGTGAACTAAGTAAAAAATACTAAATAAGATTAGTGTTTTTAGATTATAATCAAAAGAGGTGAGCATATGAAAATAATTGAAACTAACAAATCAAGTAAATCAAATATTTACCCAAAATGCTATATTTGTGGAAATGTACCCAGATGTGGTATCTGCGGGGGATTTAGATTGCTTGGAGAGTTTATTTGTAAAGAGTGTGAGCAAAGAATTATTGTCAGTGAAGCGGGGACAGAAGAATATTTAGATATTATAAGAGTAATATCTAAAATACTTTATAGCAGGCAAGATGAAAAAATAAAAAAACTATGTTAAAATTAAGCATCAGGGTTTTGGAGGAAAATAGGTGCTCTCATTAAATACTGTCTTGAAAAATTATTGTGATAATAATATGTGTTCCTTTCATACTCCAGGTCATAAGGGAAGAAAGGATTTTTTTTCAGATATAATTTTCCCTGAATTTGATTTGACTGAGCTACCTGGACTTGATATGTTGCATGTACCTAAGGGAGTAATACTGGAGGCGCAAAAAAAAGCGGCTGAAGTTTTTGGAGCAGATGAATCATTTTATATGGTAAATGGTGGAACAACGGGAAATCATGCTTTGTTTCTATATCAGGCAGCAGCTGGAAATGGCGGAAAAATAGCTATAGGACGTTGTTCTCACAGATCTGTAGCGGCTGCCATGGTTATATCCGGAATTAAACCACAATACATTCCTTCAATAGTCCACCCGGACTTTAACTTGCCTTTAGGTATTAATACAGAACAAGTATTGGAAATAATGGATGAAGTCGAAGCAATCCATCTTACTTATCCTAGTTACTACGGTTCAACTGTAGATCTCCAAAAAATAATCGGATATCGAGATATTTATCATAAAGAAAAATCTATCTTTGTGGATCAGGCACATGGATCGCATTACAGTGGGGATCTGTTCCCCCCTAGTGCACTAGAGTTAGGAGCAGATGCTGTTCTTCATAGTACACATAAAACATTGGGATCTCTAACTCAGACGGCAATGCTTCATATACAAGGGAAAAGGATTAATAGAGGAATTTTAAAGCATTCCTTGGAATTACTCCAATCTTCAAGCCCGAGTTATCTGTTTTTGGCATCGCTGGAAAAAGCGACTGAACAAGTGAATAAAGTAGAAATATGGCAGGAAGTGTATGGGAAAGGTAAAAACTTGCGTGATAGATTTGATGGAGCGATAAGAATATTATCATGCCGTGATGAGGGTAGCTACGGAATAAAAAATGTTGATTGGTCAAAAATACTTATAAATGTTTCTTCATTGGAAATAGATGCACCAGAAGCCGTAGATATCTTAAGAAAAAAATATACTATTGAACCAGAACTATGGGATCATGATAATATTTTATTTATGCTTGGCATAGGAAATAGGCCAAGAGATATCGATTTGTTGGAAAAAGGAATTGAATATTTAGTAAAAAAACATAAAAACAATAAATTAAAAAGATCTTCTCAAGAACAGTCTTTTAGGCCAGAGGAACTTTATCAAACCTTGCCACCTATTCGTTTGACTCCTCGTGAAGCATGGTTAGTCAAAAGGAGGTTGGTAGATATAAAGGATAGTGCTGGCTGTGTATCTGTAGAAACAATATCACCTTATCCTCCTGGAATTCCTTTGATAGCAGCAGGAGAAGAATTGACAAGTGAAATAGTGAATTATTTGGACAATGCAAAATGTGGTTGGCAGGGTTGGGAATTTTCAGAACAAAAAAAAATTTGGATTGCAGATGTTTAAAGGAAGGAACAAAAATGGATTGCATGCTACAGATAAAAAAAGCAGTCGAGAATAATAAGCTTGTGCATTTGCTTTTGTTTCATGGTAGTGGAACTGTAGAAAGAGAAAAGGCTGGTTTAGACCTTGCTAAGTTTTTGAATTGTACGTATGAAGGAGAAAAACCTTGCGGAAATTGTTTATCTTGTAAAAAAATTAGTACGGGTAATCATCCAGATGTATACATATTAAAGCCGCTGAAGAGTTCTTTGGGAATTGAGCAGATATTGAATTGGCAGGAAACAATATCTAGGAAAAACTTTGAAGGCTCTTATAAAGTAACAATAATAAACGATGCGGAAAAATTAACTTTGCCTGCTGCTAATGCTTTGTTGAAGGTAGCGGAGGATCCACCTGCTAACACACTGATAATTTTAAGCACTGGCAACGCTGAAGGTATTATATCCACACTGCGTAGCCGTGCGCAGATGGTTTATTTCTCTCTGCCTAATTCAAATCAATGGGTTCAAATGAATAATGTAAGTGACGAGCAGAAGGAACAATATTTAGATGCGTATAATTTAAGTGGACAAGATCCCGATTTGGCCAGAAAGATATTGTTAATTGGGACTGAAAGGATTATAGAATTGCTCAGTGGCTATTCTGAGGCTATATCTAAAAAAGATTTTTTGAAAATATTTTCCCTTTTCCCTATGGAAAAAGAGGAATGTCTTATATTGCTTCAGGTGTTAGCTGTACAAGCGGCAGGAAGTTTGAATAGAGAAAAGTTACAACCTTCAATACTCTCAGAAATTAAGTACGCGCTTGAAGCCGTGCGAAGACAGGCAAATTACAGACTTGCTTTGGAAGTGCTTTCTTTGAAACAAATTGACGATTGGGGAGGAATACTTAATGGCAATGGTAGTAGGAATTAGATTTAAGAAAGCCGGAAAGATATACTATTTTGCGTCTGGTGGAATAAATTTAAATATTAATGATAAAGTAATAGTTGAAACTGCTAGAGGGATGGAATTTGGCACAATTTTACTTCCACTTCGAAAAATATCAGATGAAGAAATTGTAGCTCCGCTTAAGGAGGTAATCAGGAAGGCAACGCTTGAAGATGAAGAAGTGTTCAATGACAATAATAGAAGAGAAAAAGAGGCATTTGATGTTTGCTTGAGTAAAATAACATTTCATAAGCTACCGATGAAACTAATAGATGTAGAATATACTTTTGATAGAAATAAGATAATTTTCTCATTTACTGCCGAAGGAAGGGTAGACTTTAGGGAACTTGTTAAGGATCTGGCTTCTGTATTTAGAACTAGAATTGAACTTCGCCAGATAGGGGTGCGCGATGAGGCGAAAATGTTGGGGGGAATTGGTTCCTGTGGAAGAGAACTTTGTTGTTCGACCTTTTTGGGCGACTTTGAACCGGTTTCTATAAGAATGGCGAAAGATCAAAATTTGTCACTTAATCCTACAAAGATTTCAGGTATATGTGGGAGACTTATGTGTTGTTTAAAATATGAAAATGCTTGTTATGAAAGTAGAAAAGAAGAGGATAATGAAAAAACTATAAATCAGACTTGGCAAGTTGAGGAGAGCAAGGAAGAATTAGAAAAGTTAACAGAAGAATCGGAGGAATAATCTTGGGTCAATTTACTCAGGCAATTACAGAAATTGAAGAAAATATGGTTAGTCTTCTGAATGAAATAAGAAGCCTTAAACAGTACATCGAGTATCTTGAAGAGGAAAACATAAAATTAAAAAGGCAGATTTGTGCAATCTCTGAAGCGGATATCGAAAGGGTTCAGAAAAATGGGGCTAGGATACAAAAAGAAGCCCATGAAAATTTGGAACGCTTGTATAAAGAAGGTTTTCATGTTTGTCATTTGTATTTTGGTGAGCCTTTAGAGGATAATTGTTTGTTTTGCACAGCTTTTTTGAGAAAAGAATGAGGAGGGGGATATATGTCCTCAGGTACTTTGTATGTATGTGCCACCCCAATTGGTAATCTTGGAGATATAACGCTAAGAGTATTAGACACGTTTAAGAATGTAGATTATATTGCTGCTGAAGACACAAGACATTCTAAAAATTTACTAAACCATTATGAAATTAAGAAACCTATGATTAGTTATCATGAGCATAATGAAAGACGAAGAACAGAGGAAATTATAGAAAAATTAAGAATGGGTAAGAACATTGCCCTAATATCAGATGCAGGAATGCCTGGAATATCTGACCCAGGGCAAATATTAATTGCACAGTGTAGGGAAGAGAATATTGCTATCGACGTGCTTCCAGGAGCAAATGCTGCTATAACAGGGCTTGTATTATCTGGTTTACCTGCCGAAAAATTTGCTTTTATAGGTTTTTTGCCATCGAGTGATGGTGATAGAAAAAAGGAACTAAAAAAGTTAGCTGAAGTTGAGTTTACACTGATTTTTTATGAAGCACCTCATAGGCTTGGAGTGGTGCTAAAGGAAATGTCGGAGGTCTTTGGAGATAGAGAGGTAGCAGTTGCTAGAGAGCTAACCAAAATTCATCAATCCTTAATAAGGGGCTATTTAGGAGAGCTGGCAGAACGTTTTGAGAATAACCCTCCCAAAGGTGAATGTTGTATAATTGTGGAAAAGTATAAAAGAGTAGTTGAAAAAGGATATCCGTTAGAGTGGTTAGAAGAATTAAGCCAGCTGTTAAGAGATGGCATTGAAGAAAAGGAAGCTATGAAAATTGTTGCTAAGAGACATGGAATAAGTAAGAGAGAAGTATATGGGGCTAAAATAAAGGCAATAAGTAA
>JBAYAL010000063.1:0-7061 GCA_041669825.1 Eubacteriales bacterium
AAACACTAATGTTACTTTGTTTTGGCGCTGCCTGGCCATTATCCATATATACCTCGATTCATTCAAAAACAGCAAAAGGAAAAAGTCTATTATTTTTAATAGTACTACTAATAGGATATTTATGCGGAATATTGCATAAAATTTATTATTCATTTGACTACGTAATAATTTTATATATACTAAATTTAATTATGGTCGCTGTAGATACGATTTTATACTTTAGAAATAAAAAATATGACAAACTTTCTGAAAAATTAAATTAATAAAAAATAGTTCATTTGGTTTTCAAATGAACTATTTTTTATTACAAACATTTAACACTTAGTCGATATCTATCAAATTTAAAGACTAGCATCTAACATTTTAACAAGGTCGGCCTTGCTTTTAAAGCCAACTACTTTATCAACTACCTTACCATCTTTAAAAATAAATATAGAAGGGATACTCATTATTCCGTATTTACCAGAAATATCACCCTCTTCATCTACATTTACTTTTCCAACCACAACTTTTCCGGCATAATCATCAGATAATTCTTCAATAACAGGGCCGACCATTCTGCAAGGACCACACCAAGATGCCCAAAAATCAACTAATACAGGTTTATCTGCACCAATAACTTTTTCTTCCCAGTTTTGTAAATTAAAAGTAACAATATTTTCTCCAGCCATAATTTAATTACCTCCTTGAAATTATAAATTTATTTATAATAAAATTATCAAGTAAACAATAATTATTGCTTACTTAACAAATTTATTTATCACATCAATCAATTCATCAATACTTTTTTCATTGTTCTCTAATAACGCGTTTTTTAAGCATGTTCTAGAATGTTGCTCAAAAATCTTAATTCCTACTTTATTAACAGCAGCTTTTACTGCAGATACTTGAATTAATATATCAGGACAACACTTATCATTTTCCATCATTCTCTGTAGCCCTTTTACCTGTCCTTCAATCTTTTTCAAACGTGTAATTATAGCTTCCCGTGAATCAGCATTATTATTCATATCAAACTTCCTTACCTTATACCCCGTAGGGGTATTTTTATTTATTGTATTTCTTTTTTTTCCTTTTGTCAATATGATTTATAAATAATATAAAAAATATTAGTTTTTATATTATTTATAAATCTATATTAAGTAGTAATCAATACGTTATTAAATCATTAATAAATAAAATGAGCTCTATGAACAGTGTTCTTTGCAACATTTCATGAACTCATTTTATTTATATTTATATTTTTATTTTAGCATTTCATATTTTGGCATTTCATTATTCATTAAATATTTTTATTGTCTTTCTTTTTCACATCAGTCTTAATATGAAGTTCTTTCAGCTGTGAAGGCGCAACAGTAGATGGTGCCTGGGTCATTAAGCAGCTAGCACTTTGAGTTTTTGGGAAAGCAATAACATCTCGAATATTATCCCGATTAGATAAAATCATCGCTAATCTATCCAATCCAAATGCTATTCCTCCATGTGGGGGTGTACCATATTCAAAGGCATCCAAGAGATAGCCAAATTTTTCAGTATATTCCTCTGAACTTAACCCCAGTAATTTAAATACTTCTTCCTGAATCTCTCTGCGATGTATCCTTATACTTCCCCCACCAAGTTCCATTCCATTCAAGACAAAATCATAGGCTTTAGAACGTACTTTTAAAGGGTCCGTTTTCATAAACTCAATATCCTCATCCATTGGTGCTGTAAATGGGTGGTGAATTGCCACATAACGTTTTTCAGTATCATCATATTCAAACAAAGGAAATTCTGTCACCCAAAGACAGTTTATGTTATCCTCTGGTATCAATTCAAGTCTTTTTCCTAGTTCAAGTCTTAAATTCCCAAGAGAATTAAATACGACTTCTTCTTTATCTGCAACAAAGAAAAGTATATCCCCTGTCTGTCCTCCCATTGTTGAAATCAGTTTTTCAATTTCTTCCTCTGTAAAGAATTTGAGAATAGGAGACTTCATTCCTTCTTCACCAAGAACAATATAGGCAAGTCCTTTAGCCCCATATTGATTAACGAATTTTGTTAATCCATCAATTTCCCTTCGGGGCATTTTAGAACAGCCTTTAGCACAAATTCCTTTTACCCTTCCACCATTGGCTACAATATCGGCAAAAACTTTAAAATTAGAGCTTTTTACAATTTCAGCAACATCAATCAACTCTAAACCAAAACGTGTATCAGGTTTATCTGAACCAAAACGTTCCATCGCTTCTTTATAGCACATACGGACAATAGGCAGCTTTATAGCTTTTCCAGCAATTTTTTCGAAAATTTCAGAAATCAATTGTTCCATAATAGGCAGGATCTCATCTATTTCCATAAAAGACATTTCCATGTCCAATTGGGTAAATTCTGGCTGACGATCAGCCCTTAGATCCTCATCCCTAAAACAACGTGTTATCTGATAATACTTCTCCATACCTGCCACCATTAATAATTGCTTAAAAAGCTGTGGTGATTGAGGTAGAGCGTAGAAACAACCCTCATTGACCCTACTAGGAACAAGATAATCTCTTGCCCCTTCAGGAGTCGATTTTGTGAGTATAGGAGTTTCTATCTCTAAAAATTCTTTTTGATCAAGAAAATTCCTTATGATCTGCATTACTCTATGTCTGTTCTTAAAAATATTTAGCATTTCTGGACGACGCAAATCTAGATATCTATACTTAAGCCTAATACTCTCATCCACATCAACATTATCCTGAATATAAAATGGTGGAGTTTTAGCCTTATTTAAAATATTAAGGTCATTAACTATAACTTCAATTTCACCTGTTTTCATTGCAGGGTTTTCTGATCCTTCAGGCCTTAATCTTATTTTTCCTTTTACTTCGATTACATATTCTGACCTTAAACGTTCAGCGAGTGCAAATCCTTTTTCTCCCATTTCAGGATTAAAAACAATCTGAGCTATTCCTGAACGATCGCGTACATCGACAAATATAACACCGCCATGGTCTCTTCTAGTTTGTACCCAACCCTTAAGGCAAACTTCTTCTCCAATATTATTCTTTCTTAAAATTCCGGCCTTACTTCTTTCGACTGACATGTTTAACCTCCTGCTTTTTTGCTATTAATTCAATTTTTTTTCTGAATATCAGTTATTATATCTTTACGGGATATCTCACTTTGATTACTATCTTTCATATTTCTAACTATAACTATATCTTTATCTATTTCTTCATCGCCAATTATTAACGCATAATCTGCCTCAAGTCTGTTTGCTATTTTAAGCTGAGTTTTTAAACTTTTACCCAACAGATCCAAAAATACTTGAACACCATTTTGCCTTAATTCAGAAGCAATGACAAGGGCCTCTTTCTGAGCTTTTTCTCCTAACGAAATAATCGCAAAGAGCTTCTTTTTGTCTTCAGTTAAATTTATATTTTGATTTTCTAACACAGTAAGCACTCTCTCCAACCCCAGTGCAAATCCTATCCCTGGAGTATATTGACCACCAAGTTGTTCAACCAAACCATCATAACGTCCTCCTCCACAGATTGCACTCTGAGCGCCAATACCTTTTGCTAAAACTTCAAAAGCTGTTTTTTGATAATAATCCAATCCTCTAACCATTTTAGGATCAATTTTATACGTTACTCCAATCGCTTCTAAATAATCCTGAAGCTTAACAAAGTGGTTCTTACATTCATTACACAAATATTGATCTATAGTAGGAGTATTATTAATAATCTCTTGGCAATATGGATTCTTACAATCTAGAATTCTCATCGGATTGCGTTCAAATCTCGACTTACAATCATGGCATAATTTATCATTTTGCGGTCTTAGGTATCTTTGAAGTTCCAGTTTATACTTTTCTCGGCAAGAAGAACAACCAACAGAATTAATATGTACTTCTAAATCATCTAGTCCTAATCTTTTAAACAAATCCCAAACAAAACCTATTACTTCTGCATCAGCTATGGGATCTTCCGCTCCAAACACCTCAACCCCAAACTGATTAAACTGCCTGAAACGGCCTGCCTGGGTATTTTCATACCTAAACATAGAACCTATATAGTACAATTTTATTGGTTGAGGCAATCCATGCATCTTATTTTCAACATAAGCTCTGCATACAGAAGCTGTCCCTTCAGGACGCAAAGTCATAGATCTGTTTCCTTTGTCCTGAAAAGTATACATTTCCTTGTTAACTATATCAGTAGTTTCCCCTACTCCCCTTTGGAACAAATCTGTTTGTTCAAAAATTGGAGTACGGATTTCCTGAAACCCATATTCTTTGCAAATTTTTCTTATAGTATTCTCTATAAAATGCCATTTTTCAATATTTCCAGGAAGAATATCCTGGGTACCTTTTGGCCTTTGAATGGTCATAATAATCCTCCTAAGTATAACAAACCACATGTCCTTCGTGTTTTGCTATTTTCATATTATATCACAAATTAAATAACACCTCATAAAAACATCCTGAAAAAGTTAAAAATCCCCAAAGGTTTCTATAACCTGTCTAAACCTTTCTTCTCTTAATAAGTTAATATTCTCTAATTTTTCAAAATACACATCTAAATCAATCGGATTATACATATTGATATGCGACAATTCTTTATAATTAAAAACTTTTGTTGCTGATCCAGCACCAATTCCAATAATACTCTGTTTTTCTTCTATTATACCAATATTATATCTGCATTCTTTTCCAGGTAAACAATACCCTGTGTTTTCCAAATTTCCAGCAATATGTTTTTGTCGGTACATGTAATAAGGATAATATCCCTCACTAATAATTTTGCTATGGATAGAATTTCCAATACCATAGAGTAAGGCATTGGAATCATAGGAACATCCCCTCTGCCAGTCAGTTGAACCCCTTTTTAGAGCAAGTGCATGAATTGTAATATTATCTGGTTTCAAAGCCAATAACTTATCTACACTTTCATGTATTTCTAAAGAACCTTCTCCTTGTAAACCAAGAATTAAATCCATATTAATAGTCCAATTGGAAAGTAACCTAGCCATCTTAAAACATTCAATTACTTCAGCTACACTATGCTGTCTGCCAATTTTTTTTAAGGTTGAATCATGCATAGTCTGAGGATTAATACTAATTCTGTTCACACCATATTTTTGGAGAATCTTAAGTTTTGATTCTGTAATAGTATCTGCCCTACCTGCCTCAAAATCTAATTCCAAATCATCTGAAGTTGGGATTAGATTTTTCACATACAATAAAAGACTTTCAATTTCTTCATCCAAAAGCGAGGTTGGAGTACCTCCACCAAAATATATATTTTCAGCCTGTATATTCATTTTTAGCATCATTTGACTAACAAGTTTAATTTCTTTTTTTAGTACTTCGAGGTACTTTACAACCTTTTTTCTTGTTTTTCCAGGTAAATTAGATGGAAAAGTACAATAGGAACAACGTGAAGGACAAAATGGGATAGAAATATATATTGATATTTTTCTGATATTTTTCAACATATTAGTTATATATGATTTTTGATGTTTCTCAACACTTTGTAGAAGTTCTATTTTATCCTTTTTAGCTAGATACATTTTTTTCAAGATATCACTCTGTACTTGGGACTCAATTTTCATTTGATTCATACGAAACATAAGCTTACTTGGTCGTGTACCTATTAATATCCCCCATGGCAATATTTGACCGGTTATAAGGGATAGCAATGTAACAATTCCCTGTTTCACAATAATTTGAGACAGATTTTCCTTACCGACAATAGGAAATTTTTGTAAGCCTGTTTTATATTCTTTACTTATGCAATAGGTTTTTATTAAAATATTGTCTTTTTCCCACGTAAATATAAGCAGTTCTTCTTCGCTGCTTTTTTCTTCAATAATTAATTTGTAATCATAAGCACAATCAGAATCATTAATAAGAATTTTTTTGTCCGGAAAATACGTTGCAATTAAAGAACGAGAATTTTGCAATATTTTTTCAGGTATTGAAAAACTCTGAACCAAAATCACTTCTGTCATATCCTAATTGACCCATTAATATAAGGATTACTTTTTCTTTCCCTCCCAATGGTCGTGCTACCTTCATGACCTGGGTAAACAACTATATCATCATCCAACAACATTAACTTTTCGTTAATCCCTTTTATTAAAGCGTTCATATCTCCACCCTGAAAATCTGTACGTCCTACTGAACCATTAAACAAAGTATCACCACTTATTAAGCCATCCTTAAAGAGCAAACAAATACCTCCTGGTGTATGACCTGGAGTATGAATAACTTCCATAGTAATATTACCAACTTCTATTTTTTGCTTATCTTCTAGAATTATCTCAGCAGGAGAAGCAGATATATTTTGTCCTGCTAAAATAGACAAATTTTCAGAAGCATCTATAAGCATCTGAGAATCATCTTTATGAATTGCCACCTTGACATTAAATTCTTTTCTTAACTCTTCTACTGCGCCAATATGGTCAAAATGTCCATGCGTTAAAATTATAATTTCTACTTTACAATTTTTCCCTTCTACCCATTTTTTAATTAGTTCACTTCCTGCACCAGGATCAATAATTGCTGCCTTACCAGTATCTTCGCAGATTACCAAATAACAATTTGTGCCCATCCCCGGTGTTCTAATACCCTCGATCATTATATATCCCCCTAAAACATTTTTTTGCTATCCAATAATATAGTAACTGGTCCAGTATTTATGATTTCCACATCCATATCCGTCTGAAAGACACCAGTTTCAACTTTTATCCCTTTGTTTTGCAAACTCACAACAAATTCATCAAAAAGTATTTTTGCCTCATCTGCAAGAGCAGCACATGAAAAACTGGGACGTTTTCCTTTGCGACAATCGCCATACAAAGTAAATTGAGAAACAACAAGTAATTCTCCACTAACATCTTGAACAGACATATTCATCTTTTCATTTTCATCTTCAAAAATTCTTAAACCAATAATTTTTTCACTCATCCATTCCAAATCGTTTTGATCATCTTCTTGACCTATTCCTACTAAAACAACTAAGCCAGAGGAAATTTGTCCAACTACCTTATTCTCCACTTGAACAGATGCTTTTTTTACTCTTTGTACAACA
>JBAYAL010000064.1:0-7012 GCA_041669825.1 Eubacteriales bacterium
AGGGTACAGAAAAACTTTATAATGATTATTTTCAAACTGTATTTCAATCATATTACCAAAAAAATCTTTTTAAAAAGAGGATTTCTTGGATTTTTTGACGAATTTTCTTTGTATATACATTTGAAATATTAGGGTGTTATAGCAATAATCCTATTGATCCTAATAATCTAAATGATTTTAAATGGATATTTTGATATGGAGGTCTAAGAATGGAAACGACAATATGTCAAATAGTTGACTCTTCAGGAAACCTACCGAGGGACTTTGTCAATCAGTACAACATCAGCGAGGTACCATTTTATTTCAAATTTGAGGATACTGATTACTACTGTGGGAATGATGATTATTCAATAAGCGATTTTTATAAACACATGAAAAAATATCCTTACAATATTCCCAAAACTTCTGCGCCAAATATTAATGATTGGTTAGAGACATTTGAAAAACAATATTCCAAGGGTTTTAAAAAGTTTATTGTAACAACGATTTCTACAAAGCTATCCTCTAGCTTTCAAACAGCTATTTCAGCAAAAAATATATTTATAAAGGGAAAAAATGATATCCATATGGAAGTAATTAGTTCTAATACTTGTGCTTGCGGACAGGCTGCCTTAGAGATTATGATTGCTAAAATGATCGACACTAATAAGAATTTTGCGGATATTATTAAGACAATACATAAGTTTGTAAAAAATGTAAATACCCTTTTTGCAGTTAACAGCCTAACATATATGAAGGCTGGTGGAAGAATTGGGGGAGCAACTGCTTTTCTCGGAAAATTAATTAATATTAAACCAATATGCGAATTTGTAGATGGTGCTGTTCTTCCTATTAAAGCAGTAAGAGGAAGAAAAAAATCGCTTAAAGCTATGGTAGATGTGGCAACTTCAAGAATTATTGATATTAATAAATTGATCATTATTATTCAAAGTGCAGAGTATCATGACGATATGGATTATATCATCAATTATTTAAGAGAAAAAACCAATTATATTGGTCAAATATTCAAGGGTGATCTGGGAATTAGTGTAGGAGCTCATTCAGGTCCTGGTGCTATAGGGATAGGATTTGTGGAGAATCCGCTGGTCTAAAATTTGCTAACAGTGCAATTTCGAAATGATACTACTTTAGGGAGTGAAAAATGCGATTTAAAACCAATAGGCGAATTAGAGAAAAGACAACAGTCGAAAAAATGATTAATATCTACTGTAAAAAAAATCATAGCACCCATAATGTAAGGTGCCACGATTGTGAGGAATTATATCAATATTCAATAGGAAAAATAGAAAAATGTATATTTGGAGAGAATAAACCTGTCTGTTCAAAATGTAAAATAAATTGCTATAAACCAGATATGAGAGAAGCAATAAAAAAAGTCATGAGATTTTCTGGCCCTAAGATGCTATTTAAACATCCGATATTAACTTTATATCACTTAATAGATTCTAAAAAGCAATAATAAAGAAACATTAACATATAACATATTTAATCTCTTATCATATAACCTTCTATTTTTGAAAGAAGGTTTTTTGCTAGTTCCGCCTCTACGAAAGTTGACTTTTCATCATATGAAACATCAATAATTTTACTATTAGTATGGAGCCATGATATTGCAGCTCCGTCGGAAAATGGTACTGCAAGTTTCACTCTTACACGATTAGTATAGAGCATATTTTCTATAGCCTGTTTTAACGGATCCAGCCCATAACCTAATTTTGCAGATATTTCAACAATTTGTCTATCTTCATGTAGGATACTTACCAAATTATCCTCTGTTAATTTATCTACTTTATTCAAAACAACAAGAGTAGGCTTCTTCCCAGCTCCTAGTTCCTCAAGTATTTCATCTACAATACGCACATGATCTTCTACCTGAAGGTCAGATGCATCTGCCACAATCAAGACAAGATCCGAAAGAACTACCTCTTCAAGAGTAGCTTTAAAAGCATCTAACAAATTATGTGGAAGTTTGCGAATAAATCCTACTGTATCTGTTAACAGTACAGTACTGGAGTCATTTAACAATAGTTTTCGTGTTGTTGTATCGAGTGTAGCAAAGAGTTTATCTTCGGCCAAAATTGTTTCTTCACACAAAGTGTTGAGGAGGGTAGATTTACCTGCATTTGTATAACCCACTATAGATACTACCGGTATACCGCTTTTTTGGCGATCACTTCGAAGTACTCCCCGTTGTCGACGAATATCTGAGAGTTGCTCTTTCAAATGAGTAATACGGGTGCGGATAACACGCCGATCCGTTTCCAATTTTGTCTCTCCTGGACCACGAGTACCTATCCCACCGCCAAGACGGGATAGTTCAAGCCCCATCCCCATCAAACGAGGGAGCTGATATTCCATCTGAGCAAGTTCTACCTGAAGTTTTCCTTCTCTCGAACGGGCTCGTTGGGCGAAAATATCCAGAATGAGGCTAGTGCGGCTTAAAACTTTTAACCCAACTGCCTGTTCTATATTGCGTTGCTGTGTCCCTGATAATTCTTCATCAATAATTATCAGATTTGCTTCTGTTGTTTGAGCCATCATCCTTAATTCCTCGATTTTACCTTGCCCGATTATAGTTCTTGAATTCCGTGTTTTAAGTTTCTGCATGAGATGACCAACTACAATAGCACCTGCAGTTCTGGCTAATTCATCCAGTTCAGCAAGGGAAACATCAGCTTCATTTATTCCATTGAGCTCACGGGAATCCTGAGTCTGAAGGCCAACGAGAAGTGCTCTTTCAATCTCGTCTTCAACTTCATTCCCATCACTTCGGAAAAATTTATCAGCATTGGAAATGTGCTCTAATAATTCTGTAAAATCTTTTTTTCGTGGAGAATAAGGTCCCATAATTTCGACTTCATTTTTGTCAATTAGTGAAGGAACTCCTACATAAATATCTCTAGCAAAGCCTTCTCTTATCCCTACAGCAAGCATCGCATCTAAACGCAGGGACTTTAAGGAACTGATATCAGCTAAAGATAATACGCCAATGGAATTCGGGTGGGTATGGATACAGCTAATGCCTGAGAGCCTAAGAGAACTTCGTTTTCCTTCTACAGATGATAAGCTCACTGTTTGGTTGTTACCAATACTTACATCTGTAATATTACCTTTTCTATCTAGGTACAAGGCTATTTCTCTATTTATTTCTAAGGAAATAGATGATATTGTTTCAATTAAATCTTCTGTCCATAAACTATCTTGGGGTATACTTAGGTCATAAAGAGCTTCTAATTCTTCGAGTATAGTTTTTCTTATTCCTTCTATTTCTCCGTTAACTTTCATAAAGACTCCTTTTTTGTAACAAAAATATATTTAATTATTTTTTATTTAAATTGACATAAAACAGTACACTGATATCTACAAATAATTATAACAGAAATTTATTTGTTTCTCATTTTTCTCCCCTAGTGTAATAAATAATTTCATTTCTGCTCTATTTATTATTTCTCATTATCTACAAGTAATACTTTGTTAAACACCATTTTATCTGAATACAGTAAAGAAGCCCATGCAGGGCTTGGCCAAATGTATGTAGAAAAGACCAGATTCACAGCATTTTATGATAGAGAACAACCTGGAACCGCCGTATTCCTGAGAGATGCAATTCTCATTTATACAAGCCTTGTGAAATAAAGGATGGGGCAGGAAATTAGCCCAAAATAGCACTCTATTTAAAATTTAAAAGAGTGCTATTTCCTGTTCTCTTCTCGTTATCTCAATTACTTTTGTAGAACTACCCTTCATTTTTTCAGCATACTGTTTGCTTGCATCAAACTTATCCTCAAAGTGCATAGGAATTAAAATCTTTGGTGCAATTTCTTGAATAAAGTAATCTGCACCTACACAATAATATTGTTCCAACCTTGGGTCTACCGGAAAGAAAGCAATATCAACATGTTCACCTTTAATCTTAGCAATTTCTTCTTTAAATAAAACTTCAGCTTTACTAATTTCCTCCGGTATATCCTTCCACCAGTACCACCAATTTAGATCTCCAGCATGAAATAGATTAATACCAGGGCATTTGATTAAAAAAGAGACTCCTAAATCTGTCGAACCAAAGGTTTTAATTCTAACATCACCAATTTCTATTTCTCTATATGGAGGCATTATAAAAACATTTTTATTATTTTGTTTGGAACTGATATCATCACTTAAAATATATTTAATATCTGGTTTTTGATTTTGCCACTCGAATATTTTGAGGTTAAAATGATCAGGGTGACCATGGGAAGAAAAGACGAAAGTATTTTTATCTCCCAAATAAATATTGCCCTGAAAGTAATCAAAGATGAAGATGTTTTTTTTAGTTTCCACGCGAAAACCGCTATGATAAAGATATTGAATTTTAATTTCCTGCTTAAACATTTTAATCACTCCATTTGTATCGCTACTATTACTATTTAAATTAGGGTATAATTACAAAAAATGTATTATTTATAGATTATATCAAAAAATCCATGTTTATCAAAATATCAAAAAGGAGAGAAACTACATGCCTAACACTGAATTAAAATTGTTCAATGTGATTTTCCCTATTTGGCTTTTGTTGTTTTTTCCACCAGTAATATTTATTACACTTGTCGGCAATTTTATTATTGATTCATTAGTAATCCTAGCCTGCTATTTTATGTACAAATTAGCTAACCGACAATCTATTGATTGGAAAACTTTTTATAAACAAAGTATATTAAAAGTCTGGTTATTTGGTTTCTTAGCAGATATTATAGGAGGTTTAATCCTATTTATTATAGGAATTATGGACTCCTTAGGTTTAAACTATGAAATAGTTTATGCCATTAACTATGATCCATTTAGCCAGCTTGGAGCAATCCTCATAATTATACTTGCTATGCTTGTATCAGGTTTGTTAATTTTCTTATTTAATTATAAAATCACCTTTAAAAATCAAATAATTGACAAAAAACTCAGATTTAATATAGCCGTTACTATTGCCATTATTACTATACCATGGACATTTTTAATCCCAACAAAATTGATTTACTAAGAATTTTTGATTTCTTCAAATTTTAGATCATTGATTTTTAATACCTTAGATAAGGAGCCTTGTTATGCCTATTAAATACAAATATGATAAAAAAATAGACTTGGAACAGTTACATGAACTTTTTAAATCAGTCGATTGGGAATCAGCAAAATATCCAGAAAAATTACAGCTTGCTATGGAAAAATCTCATCAAGTAATAACAGCTTGGGATGGAGAAAAATTGATTGGCTTGATTAATGCTCTTTCTGATGGGGTAATGACTGTATATTTTCACTACATGCTTGTTCATCCAGATTATCAAAGAAAAGACATTGGTAAGAAATTGATGAATTTGATGCTAGATAAATATGAGAGTTATCCAACTAAAGTATTAATTTCTTATGAAGCTGCAATAGATTTTTATATAAGACGTGGATTTAAGACAGAAGAGGGCACAACACCACTTTATATTACAGACTTAGTATAAAAATAAATTTATTAATTTATAATCCCTTGAAATTATCAAAAACAATCCAGACTACAAAAAATACTGATATTACTACATATTTATAAACAATTACTTTATAAACAACCCTATAATTTGAAGTGGTTTTATTCATTTAATTAACAAGAATTATATTTCTTAAATATCTATCTTCTTTCAGTTGAAGATTGCACATTATTTTACAAGCACAAATTTTTACACCTATTAATAGTCATTAATATTTTTATTTCCAAAATAAAGAAACATAATAATATTTATCTCTTCTTATATTTATTAAAATATACTTATGTAATTTATTTGCAATGTAATATTTATTTATTCAAGATATATTAAAATATTGTTATTAGAACTTTCAGTGTATCAATATATATAATAAAACATTTGAAATAAAAGTACAATAATTACTATGAAGTAACTATTGTACTTTTAATATTCTTAGTATAATGAAATAGTTTTTAACTTTTAATGATTATAAAAATTGATAATTCCAAAAACACAGATGGATATTAATTGAAAATAATAACTGAAAATGTAAATAATTTGAATGTTACACAATGTATATAGTGTAACATTCACTAAAATGGCTGAAACCATTGGTACATAAGGAACCTAGCCTTTTTTTTATAAAAATATAAAATACTTAAAAAATTCAATGTTACATATGTTATAATATATGTTGTTAAGTTACATAAGGAAAAAGGTGGTAAAATGGAGTTTGTTCAACCAATTAGAGACCGTAAGAAAATAGAGAGTATCAAGAAGGTTCTGAAATCTTTGAACAATAGAGACTATTTGCTTTTTGTTATGGGAATTAATTCCGGCCTTAGAATAGGTGATTTACTTCGTCTAAATATTTCTGATGTAGTAGATGAAAATAGGAAAATTAAGGATAGAATATCCATACGAGAACAAAAAACCGGAAAATCTAAAAATTTTCCTATTTCTAATAATGTTAAAAAGATTTTAAATGACTATACCCAAAATATGGCTATGAATGATCCTCTCTTTCCATCGCGAAAAGGTGTCAAAGCAATTACCAGACAGCAAGCATATAGGATACTAAATGATGTTGCTAGAACTGTTGGAATAACAGATAAAATAGGTACGCATACTTTAAGAAAAACTTTTGCCTATCATGCTTTAAAATCGGGGTATGATGTAATTCAACTGCAAAAGCTTTTTGGTCACAGTGCACCTAGTATTACCATGCACTATGCAGGCATTGAGCAAGATGAACTCGATGAAATTTATTTGAACTTAAACCTATAAAAATGCCTATACATTTTACTATTTTAAATAAAGACTTCCTATTATATAGGCACATAAAAAGTACAAGTAAAGGTAAGCACAAAAATAAGTAAATTCCTAATTATCTAATTCATATTTTCATGTTTAAAGAATTGGCCTGTACTCACATCTAAAAAACTCCCGTAAGGCTTGATTAAATAAACGAATGTGAACCAATTCGTCAAGAATGATACGCTGAAGTATTAGCTTAACATTTGGATCAGCAATAA
>JBAYAL010000065.1:0-6963 GCA_041669825.1 Eubacteriales bacterium
GCATTTATTCCAGTAGAAACTGCTAATGTAGATTATTGGGCTAAAATTATTACTGATATGGTAGTTAGTCAGTTAAATGTAGATTTTGGAGAAAATGAAGCCATTGAGATTGAGTATATTCAGGATAAAGTTGAAGATGCTCTTATGCAGACAGGTAATAATGATGTTGCAAGGGCTTATATTCGTTATCGTTTTCAGCATGAAATTATTCGTAATCAGGAAGAAACAGAAAATGATAATAATAAATTATTTGCTGATTATCTTGGCCTTGGAACATGGGAAATCAAAGAAAATTCAAACATGGGTTTTTCTGTTCAGGGACTTAATAGATTTGTAACAAGTAAAGCTACCAATGTTTTCTGGAAATCTATCCTCCCTGTTGAAGCAGGCAAGGCGCATACAGCAGGAGCTTTACACATTCATGATATGGGAGATTTGGCCCCTTATTGTGTAGGTTGGGATATAAAGGATTTACTTGTACAGGGATTTAGAGGTGCAGAGGAAAAAACTACTTCAAAGCCTGCCAGACACTTTCGCTCTGCCCTGGGGCAGATAGTTAATTTTGTATATACTCTTCAAGGTGAAGCTGCAGGGGCACAGGCATTATCTAGTTTTGATACTTATTTGGCACCTTTTGTTAGAGTGGACAAACTTGAGTATACTCAAATAAAACAGAGTATGCAGGAGTTTATTTTTAATGTAAATGTGCCTACTCGTGTAGGTTTTCAGTCACCATTTTTCAATATTACTTTGGATGTAAAGGCTGATGAGTCGGCTATAAAAGATGAGCCGGCAATAGTCGATGGAATGCCATTGGATGCTTGCTATAGGGAATATCAAGAAGAGATGGATATGATTAATAAAGCTTTTTGTGAGGTTATGTTGGAAGGGGATGCTGATGGGAATGTGTTTAGTTTCCCTATTCCTACTTATAACATTACAAAGGGGTTTGATTGGAACAGTGAAGTTGCAACTGAAATTTTTAAAATGACAGATAAATATGGTATACCATATTTTGCTAACTTTATTAATTCTGATATGAAGCCTGAGGATGCTCGCAGTATGTGCTGTCGTCTTCGTTTAGACAACAGAGAATTGCGTAAGCGTGGTGGGGGTTTGTTTGGTGCTAATCCTCTAACAGGGAGTATTGGGGTGGTAACCTTGAATTTACCATTGTATGGTTATTTAGCTAAGGGAAATTGGGAACAATTTCTGGCATTTATAGATCATCATATGGCTATAGCCAGAGCTGCACTGCAAACTAAACGCAAAATTTTAGAAAAATTTACAGAAAACGGTCTTTACCCCTATACAAAATTTTATCTCAAAGATATTTATGTTAGATTTGGAAAGTATTGGTCAAATCATTTTTCCACAATTGGGCTTATAGGAATGAATGAGGCAATTCGGAATTTCACATCAGATGCTGATAATATTGCTACAAAATTTGGCCAAAATTTCGCTAAAGAAACACTTAATTATATGCGAGAAAAAATTCAACAGTTTCAAGAAGAGGACGGGGATTTATATAATTTGGAGGCTACTCCAGCTGAGGGAACAAGTTATAGGCTTGCTAAGATTAATGTCAAAAATTTTCCTGATATTATTACAGCGGGCGAAAGCGAACCTTATTATACAAATTCTACCCATCTGCCTGTTGGCTATACAAGTGACTTATTTAAGGCAGTTGAGCTTCAAGATGAGTTACAGACTCTTTATACTGGAGGGACTGTACTGCATGGATATTTGGCCGAGAGTTTGGGTGATATTGCTATTGCAAAAGCAATTGTCCGAAAAGTTTTTGAAAAATTTGAGTTACCATACTTTACGCTTACGCCTACTTTTAGCATTTGTGAAGATCATAAATATATTAAAGGGGAACATTTTACCTGTCCGATATGTGGTAAAGATACTATGGTAATGACCAGAGTAACGGGTTTTTACAGGCCTATTTCCGCAATGAACCCTGGCAAAAAAGAAGAAAAAAAAGAAACTCTCAAATACAGAATAGAGGGAGTTACGCCGAGTTTATTTGATGGGGTGGCTAAGTAAAACGTAATTTCATCACTATGCTTTTGTTATTTCCAAAATTATTAATGATTCTGTTACCGCAATCAAAACGATAGAATAGGGGTTTTGTTTGCGGTTAATTTTTTAAAATATGATTAGAATGAGTGAATTAAGGAGAATAGGGAATACAGTTAGGACGTGATTTGTTATGCTTATGGATATTGAACCATTTTCTGCGGTGGATTATCCTGGACATCTTGCAGCAACCATATTTTTTGCAGGGTGTAATTTCCGTTGTGGATATTGCCATAACCCGATATTAGTAAAGGATAGTGAATATTCTCAGGTTTCTGCTGAAAAATTATTTGATTTTTTAAAAAGTAGGAAGGGACTGCTTGATGGGGTGTGTTTGACAGGGGGAGAACCGCTTCTATCTGCGGATATGCCAAAAATTGCAGCAACAATAAAGGAAATGGGTTTTAAAATAAAGCTGGATACTAACGGAAGTAATCTCGATAGGTTGCAGACAGTTGCTCAGCAACTCGATTATGTAGCTATGGATATAAAATGCACTCCTGAAAAATATGATGAACTGGTAGGATGCAAGGGTATATGGGGTGAAATAGAGGCCTCAGCTAAGTGGCTAAAAAAATCCGGGATATTATATGAGTTTAGGACAACAGTACTGCCTTGTTGGCATACTGAAGATGACCTTGTAAGAATAAGAGAGATCATAGGTTCTGATGCCAACTGGCTACTTCAACAGTTTCGTGATCCGCCTGATGGAGTGTTGGATGGTAAAACGTATAAGGCTTACCCGAATTCTTGGTTGAAGGAAATGGGAGAAAAGCTAGGGTGTAAGGTTCGGGGAATATAGAATAAAATATAGAAGAGGATATGCAAAAGAACACTTGTTCTAAAAAAAAATAAGCTAAAAAATGGATTTTAGATTGTTCGATTTTTAGCTTATTTTTTAGAATACTTAAGATGTATAGTCATCAATTAATCGAGGAAATACTTGTTTTAATGATTTAGTAATAATTGTAAATGTTTGTTAGAACAAATGATTGAGCTATGGACATATATTCATAATGAAAACTGTTTTATTTTTTAAACCATATTAATTGGTTTAAATGTCAAAAGTAGATTTTGCTTTTTAAATATACAATATGTAGCCATTAAAACTTCTAATCATGAGCATATCTAGTATGTGATTTCTGTAAAATAGGGTTTTGACATCCTAACCTTAATTGGAAAATAAAATTAGAGGATAATTAACATTTGTGTCAAATATTAACATGTAAGAGCTTAAAGTGCGATAATAAAGAAGGATTTAGTGTGCCAATGATTGTTAAAAACCTAATATTAATTTAGCAGGAAGTATATGAATTTAAAAAAATTGTAAGTGTTGGAAATTGTTTCTTTATAATACATTGCATCGTTATGCTTAACAAAAAATTAAAGTGAAAGAGCAATTCGTTTTTGAAAAAGGAGAGGTGTAATGTTTAACAAATTATCAAATGCAATATTCAAATGGGAATGGGTGTATTACACTTATAATGTTGAAGAGTATACTAGGATTAGAGAAAAGCTTATTACTAATGGAATAAAGATAAAAACAAAGATATTAAACTATAAGGACACGCGTAAGGAGGTGGAAAATGGTTTTCAAGATTCCAGCAATTATCTGATTAGAGTTCAAAATAAAAATGTAAATAGAGCTAATGAAATTATTAATAATGATTAGGTTCTTGGTATACTATTAGAACATTTTAGAAAATATTTAGGCAAATTTTAATTAGGTGAAACTGGTATTGTAATAATATTTTATATAAATTTTGCAATGGATTGTAAAATGAGTTATGAAAATGTACAGTATAACTAAAATGGCTAATATGCTAAAAAGGATGAAGAAATGATTATACTTGATAGACCTTATGCCTCTAAATTTTTAGAGGATACGATTATTAAAATGAAATTGCCTGTTTTAAATAATGAAACAGTGAAAGAATTTGACTTGTCTAAGGATATAAATCTATTGCAAGAAAAAGATTTTATTAAAAAATTTAGAGAAAACGAAGAATTGTATATCTACTGTAATTCTGAAAATTCAATAAATTGGATGACAAATAATTTGGCTTTTACTGGATTACCTGAAAAGATAGAAATATTTAAGGATAAGGTAAAATTTAGAAAGTTATTGAAAGAAGTTTACCCAGACTTCTTTTTTAAAGAAGTGCCTTTTGAAGATTTAGAAGAAATTGATGTGGGAAAAATAAAAAAACCTTTTATAATAAAACCTTCTGTTGGTTTCTTTAGTATGGGAGTATATAAAGTAAATAATGATACGGAATGGATGGATATACTAAGAAAAATAAAAACTGACGTTGATGAGATGAAGGGCAATTATCCGTTGGAGGTTATAAATTCCAGCAAATTTATAATTGAAGAGAATATTGAAGGTGAAGAATTTGCTGTAGATGCTTATTTTAATAGTGATGGTAAACCTGTAATTTTGAATATTTTTAAACATATTTTCTCTTCTGACAAAGATGTAAGTGACAGGGTTTATATTACTTCTAAAGGAATTATTGAAAAATATATTGAGCCATTTACCAGATTATTATTAGAAATGGGTAATTTGGTTGATTTAAAAAATTTCCCTATGCACGTTGAGTACAGGGTGGAAAGTAACAATATAAAAAATTATAAAATAATCCCTATAGAAGTTAACCCAATGCGATTTGCAGGATGGTGTACAACAGATATAGCCTATTATGGATATGGAATAAATGTGTATGAATATTTTTTCACTCAGAAGCAACCGGATTGGAAAAAAATTCTTAATGATAAAGATGACAGTATCTATAGTATTATTATTGCTGATTTGCCAAAAGATATTGTTATAGAAGATATAAAGGATATTGATTATGATAGATTTACTTCTCATTTTGAAAAGCCTTTGGAATTGAGAAAGATAAATTATAAAAAGCATGGAGTGTTTGCCTTCTTATTTGCTGAGACCAGAAAAAGTAACCAAACAGAATTGGAAGAAATACTTAGATCTGATTTAAAAGAATATTTAGTACTGAAAAATTAAATTATTTAAAGGATATAATAATTTAATTGCAAACAGGTTATTGTATCCTTTGATGCAGGGAAGCTTTAACTTACCCTTGCAAGGGTAAAACGCTAAATTATGGGAAAATATTAATGGGGTGAAAATATGTTAGGGTGGATAATTTACAAGGCAAATGAAGCTGAAATAAAGCCAGAGATGTACGAAATAAATAGATTTATCGAAGAAGCCGAAAAAATGAATATAGAATTAAAGGTTTTGAAGCCTGAACAGATTGATCTTATAGTAACTAAAGAAGATAGAAAAAGTATTTATGTAGATGGTGAGCTAACAGCTTTACCGGATTTCGTTTTGCCAAGGATGGGTGCAGGTACAACTTATTTTGCATTTGCTGTTATTAGGCATTTAGAGAGGCTTGGAGTGCCTTGTTTTAATTCAGCAAATAATATAGATACTGTAAAAGATAAATTATATACCCATCAAATCTTAGCACAGAATAATTTGCCTGTTCCTAAAACAATATTTGTAAAATTCCCATTGAATATGGAATTTATTAGGCAACAAATTGGCTTTCCAGCTGTTGTTAAAACTATTTCCGGTTCTCAGGGAAAGGGTGTTTTTTTAGCCAATGATGAGAAATCTTTTAATGATTTAATTCATTTGATTGAAGCCACAAATTCAAAAGTAAATTTGATAATCCAGGAATTTATGAAAAATAGTTTCGGAAGGGACTTAAGGGTTTTTACTGTTGGAGGCAGGGCCATCGCGTGTATGGAAAGATATACTGATGGGGATTATTTTAAAGCTAATTTTTCTATTGGAGGTAAGGTAAAAGAGCACCCATTAACTCCTGAAATTGAATGGTTGGCAACAGAGGCTTCTAGGATACTTGGACTTGAAATATCTGGGATAGATTTGTTGTTTGATGGAGAGCATTTTAAAATATGTGAAGCTAATTCTTCACCAGGATTTGAAGGATTAGAGTCATGCTGTAGCATTAATATACCACAACAAATATTTCATTACCTTAAAATAAGATTAGGAATATTCCCTAAAGAATAATTACCTATTTAAATAATAGCTTTTATCTCAACTATGTTTTTTCTTATACTTCTTTGATTTCTTAGATTTTTTAAAGCTATGTAAGAAATGAGGGCTGATAAAATTAATTTGAGTGGGATAAAGTTGTTCGATATTGGGGGATAGAATCAGTCTTAATATGATTAATGTAGCTGAGAAACAAGGATTATTAAATTAGGATTCGTAATTATTAAACTGACAAGCAGGAATACTGGTTGTCAGTTTTTCAGAGGCAGTTGTATTTTAGGTTTTGGAAATTGTAAAAGGTCCCAAAATGAAGGCAAACTTATTGTTGTAATTACACCTATATGGGCGAAAGGTATCTAAGTCCAGAACTACTAAAATTAAAAGAATCTTATCTAATTGTAGTAAATTAAATTATATTATTATGAATAAAGATTAGCAGAAATTATATATCTGCTAATCTTTTAAAATTATTTTAGTTGCGTTTTTGGATAAGATCTACTCCACCAAGGACTATATGAGCAAGACCGAAACCTAGTATTCCTGAACCAATCATTGGTACTATTTCTCTTTTATTCATGCCATTTTTTTTCATATCTACGCCTCTCATAGCTGCGCCTGCAGCTGTAACTGCTGTTCCTAGAAGGGTAGGAATAATACCTTCACGTGGCATATTTATACCTCCTTATAATATAATTTTTAAAGAATCTGCTATTATAATTCTCAAATATCAAATTAATTATGATGAATACTTTTGGAAAAATTGTGTTAGATTAATTTTTGTGTAAATTATTGTTATAGATATTCATTTTTGAAGAGGAATAATGGAA
>JBAYAL010000066.1:0-6958 GCA_041669825.1 Eubacteriales bacterium
ATGGCCGCGTAGCTCAACTGAATAGAGTAGCTGACTACGGATCAGCAGGTTACAGGTTTGAATCCTGTCGCGGTCACATTTTGGTTAACTATTGGCCGCGTGGCTCAACTGAATAGAGTAGCTGACTACGGATCAGCAGGTTACAGGTTTGAATCCTGTCGCGGTCACAAAAAAGGGATGTCTAAAATCATAGGCATCCCTTTTTTATGTAGAATTTGTCTCTAAAATAGTTGCAAATAATAGGCCTTCTAAAGGATAATTATAACCTTTTCGCCACAGAGCGATTAATATTAATAACTAATAAGGGGGTATCTGAATGAAAAATCATCTTTCGAGCAATACTCGGATTAAACATGCGGGCAAAAATATTACGTTTATATGTAGTGAGCGCCAAGATATCAATGTGATTTGCTTTTATGTAACTATCTAAGCTATTTAAAAAATCATTATTCATCACTACATCATAATGAATATCAATATCTGGATATTGTTTGCGGAAGTATTCTTTTATACCAGCTAATTTAATTTCATTCCAAGCATCCTTACTTTCAGATAGATGAATGAGAGAAATTGATATCTGAAAAGATTTTAAGGTATTTATAAATGAATCAAATGCAATTAAATCGCGTTGATCAAAATTAGTTAAGAAAGCAACTTTTTTTGCTTCGCTAAAATTATTTAATGGAGTATTTTCAGGTATAGCAAGTACTGTGGTTTTACTTCGTTCAAGAACCTCTGCAGTGACACTACCAATAAGATCAAGATCTTTCTGACTTTTTCCTCTGGTACCCATTACTATAATTCTAGGATTTTGATCTTTTGTATATCTTAAGATTTCTTCTTCTGGAACACCTTCTCGCAATACACAGGAAAATTTAACTGATGGCAATTCTCCAGAGGCAATACTAGCTTTTATTTTATCAGATAAAACGTTTAAATCGGCATGTACCTTGTGAAGGGTATTTTTCACACTTTCATCATCTGTAGTCTGATAGCTAAAAACATCTCCATAAGGTAAGGATGAAGCATAAATTGGAGTAAAATATACATGGAGCAGTAAAACTTCAGCATTAAAAGCTTTTGCAAAATTGAAACCAAATTCACATGCTTTCATAGAATAAGGAGAAAAGTCAACAGGTATGAGAATTTTGTTTTGAACCTCTTCTTTCAGAGTAGGCTTCTCTCCCACTATATCTTCAGCAAGCCAAACTGAACTTTCTGTTATTTTAAGGGCACGGGGCAAATCACTTTCTTTTATTCTTAGACGAACCCCCGATGAAACAACTGGTTGTATCTGATTTACATTATGAATATAAGTTTCAATGCCTTCATTTTCAAGTACATTCTTTAATATTTGGGCTTTTGTGTAAGTCAGAATTGCTAAAGTAACCAATTTATCTTCCATAATTATAAGAATTTATAGTAACATAAACATGACTAACCTTTTTTATTCAAATTGGGACTTCAATATATTATAGACTTATGCATGTGAGAATTCAGATAATACTTCTTTTTCTATACTAAGATTTAGTTCATTGAGAATTTTTAAAGCTTTATCGAGTACAGTAGTATCATCAATCATCACTAATCCACCATCAGGGCCTGGTTCTAAGTGAATTCCGACACTTTTGCCTTCTTTAAAATTATGTCCACCAAAGAAGTTTCGCACAGTATCTACATTCAAACCTAATTCGTCTGCTATTCTATGCATGCTACCGCTTGGCAATGAATCTTTGATTTTGCGGAGTTCATTGAATGTTATTGTTCTCATGTCTCATTAAATTTATGGTTAATACTAAAGAGCCTCGGCATAACGCTATAAACATAATGAAAATAATTAATAATAAAAAGCATTCAATCTTTTTTTTACTAATTATTTATATTATTTCTATATCAGTAGATTTTACCCATCCCACTTTGCCATCTTCTAAATGAATTTCTTTCCATCCTTTCATACTATTATCTTTTATAGTCGTTTTACTTCCCTCATGGAGAATAAATAAACTTGTTCCCGTTTCATTTGGAGTGCTGCGTACAGTCACGCTGGGGGACATTACAATAGCAGCATTCCGATTCTCTAATATACTTTTCTGGTAAAAAGCAAAGGTATTAGTCAAGGTAGTCAACAACAGAAAAAGCATAGCACCAATAAAACTAGTTTTCTTTATAAATATTCGCTTAGAGAAAAAGTATAAATACAAAGATACAATGAAGAGAATAAATAATATGATACCAAGAACAGCCCAAGAATCAATTCCCATACTATTTATTATTGCTTTGATCCAAGTAATAAAGAATAATTCAGGTATTGGCTCTACTTTGTCTATAGTCTTACCGCGAGCTATTTCTAGATTTGCTCTAATATCAGCATTTCCTGGTTGAAGCAATAAAGCGCGTTCATAATTAAGAATAGCCTTTGCTATATCGCCGACTTTATAATAGCAATTGCCTAAATTATAATAAACGGATGCAGCTTCTCCTTTCTGCAATAAGGACTCATATATCTGAATAGCGCTAGTATAATCTTTTTTAATGTATGCACTATCTGCACTTGCTTTTGTACCATCACTAAGATATCTTGTTCCAAGTTTAGAACTTTTGGCTACAGACATAGATTCAGTCTGAAGAGTTGAGTCATTAGATATAGAGTCTTGGCTAAATGTAGCAATAGAGATTAATACACAAAGTACTGAAAATAATATCCTTTTCATGATGTAATCTTTTTCTAGTTTAATGTTTAATTGAGTTCTCAATTCTACTAATAACATCCATAGTAGCAGTGTAAACCTTATCCATTGCCTGACTTTCATCACCAGGTGCGTAGCGAGCAAATTCGCACTCATCCAATGTAGATAAGAAAGCTCTAATTAACTCTTCATCAACGCCATAGTTTTTCAAAGCTTCTTCTACATTCTCTTTTGATAAAAGAGATGCAGGAATATTTAGTTTATCACTTATATAACCCCATAATGCTTTCAAAACTTCGTCATAAAACGCTTCCTTTTTGTTTTCTTCAAGAAGCTTTCCTGCACGTTTCATACGTTTTGAAGCAACTTTATTCGCTTTTTTTGTGCGCAGTTTAATAATATTTGCATTTTCTGCAATTTGTTTCCGGCCAATGATAAACATAACCACAAATACTATTATTGGAATAATATAAAATAACCAATAGATTATTGAATCAAACATATAGCTATCTCTTGGTTGTAGATTAACCTCACCTAATTTAATATAGCGTATATCTTCCCCTAAAACTTTCAAGTCCTCTTTATTAGTAAAATTCGCAATGACCTGATCAGCATTCCCTGCTCCTTTTGTTACATTAATATCGTATTCTTCCGTTTTGAGTGTTTTATAAGATTTTGTTTTAATATCAAAATAAGAAAATTCTACAGCCGGGATTTTGAATGTACCAGGGTCTCTTGGTATAGCTAGATATTCTATGACCTTGCTACCAGAGAGTCCTTCTTTTGTTAATCGAACTTTATTGTCAACTTTAGGATCGTATAGCTCAATATTTTCAGGAAATTTAATTTTGGGAGTATCTATTAATTTTAAATTACCTATGCCTGAAATCACTAATTTGATCGTGATAGCATCATTTGTCTTTACATCTTTACTATTAATGGAAGAGGTTATATTAAAATTTCCGACTCCACCGGAAAAACCGACAGGTTTGCCAGCTGGTAATGGGTTTACATTAATGGTGATTTTAGGAGTAATAATACTTTTTTTCAATTCAACATAATTACTTCCACCATTAAAGAAAGCATCAAAAGGATCAGCCGATTGCACAGCTTTGGCGATTGAAGCATCAAAACGAGCTGATTCAATGACTAATTTTCCTGACTGTTGAGGAAACAGAACGAACTGGCGGTATACAGTCGTATGATAATTTCTGCCGTTGAAATTTTCTAATTCCCACTTCGGGTTGCTGGGTAATTCTACTTCTTGAGAATGGAATCCTTTAAAATCAGGCAGTTTTACATTCGAAAAACTTCTTAAGTCAACTACTGTATAAATTTTGAATGTCAATAAAAAAGCTTCTTGCTCATACAAGTTGGTTTTGCTAGCAGTTGCAGTAATAAATAAATCTTTTGTTGACACACTAGAAGAAGAAGATTGGCCAACTGATGAACCTTGCCTGCTACTTGTATTAGCGCCACTAGCGGACTTATCTGCAGGTAATACCTTTATTTTTAAAGAGTTAGATAATATTTGATTTCCATCAGCTACAATTGTTGCGCCAGCAATTGAATAATGACCTTCAGTAGTAGCCATTAAGATATAGGTGAAAGTAATGCTACTTGCAGATGATACATTACCATTAATGATTTGTGTGCTACTTTGTTGCGAACGGCTTGGACCCATTAATACATCAAATCCTTTTATAGATGGAGCGCGAAAGTCTCTCACATTTTGTGTAGTCACAGTATAGGATAACCTGAATTGATCTCCTACAGCTACTGCCTCAGGTGCCGAGGCTGTAAAAGTTACTTTGCTATCAGCATAAATACTATTTATCGTAAACAGTGCTACTAATAAGAAAATTAGTCTTCTCATTTCTTCTGAAATTAAATCATCAATTAGTTAATTATTACCAGTCCTTTTCTAGACGGCCCCCTTGTATTACCTGTTGCTTTTTCACTTTATCCTGCACATCTTTTTCATCTTGCATCACAGAATTAAGCAATTGTTCAGCATTCTCTTTAGACATTTTATTGTCTTGTTTCTCTGGTTTAGACTGTTCTTGCTTATCTTTTTGTTTTTGGTTTTTATCTTTATTTTTTTGATCTTGCTTTTGCTTGTCTTTTTCCTTGTCCTTATCTTTATTATCTTTATTTTGTTTTTGCTGTTGTTGTTGCTGATCTTTGAGTAATTTCTGCGCAAGAGCTAGATTATATCGGGTTTCATTATCTGTTGGATTATTTTTCAAGGACATCTTAAAAATATCTACAGCTTGTTTATAATCTTTTGTAGCAAGAAATAGAACTCCTGCATTATGATAAATATGAGCAAGCTTCATTTTATTCTTTTCTATTTTTGCAGCTGCAGTATATTGTTCTACAGCTTCCTTTACCTTTTTTTGCTGAGATAATGTATTTCCTAGATTATACATGGAGACTGTCGAACTGGGATTTATTTCTAATGCTTTTCTATAATTTACTTCTGCATCAACAAATACACTATCATTAAAAAAACGATTTCCTTTACGAATATAATCTCGTTCAGCTTTTTGAGCTAGCATGCTGGTAGCAACAAGCTGAAATAAAAGAAATATGATATATCTATATTTTAGTGTCATATTGGAGTTAATTTATTTAGAAAACAATCGGAAATTTTTAAATAATGGATTTTTTCGCTCTAAGATTAACATTTCCGCTAATAAAAGTAAGAGGATCATCCAAGCTATTGCTTGAAATTGTTCATCAAACTGGGTGTATACTTTACTATCGACATCTGCTTTAGCCATTTTATTTATCTCTTGATTTATTGCTTTTTGAGCGGAATTTGTATTGTCAACACGAACAAAGATGCCATTTCCTTCTTTCGCTATCTCCTTACACATATTCTCATTCAACTTAGTAACAATAACATTTCCCTCCCTATCCCGACGAAAATCGTTTGTTCCTTCTACAGGAATGGGGGATCCATCTGTAGATCCGACTCCTAATACATGCACTTGTATGCCTTTAGCAACAGCCGACTTAACAGCCTCAGTGGCTCCTCCTTCATGATTTTCTCCATCAGTAATAACAATAATAGCACGTCCCACTCCTTCTTGAGGAGTAAAGCTACGAGTAGCTAGATTAATGGCTGCTGCAATGGCTGTTCCTTGTTTTGTTATCAAAGATGGGTTAATAGACTCTAAAAACATTTTGGCTGAGATATAATCACTTGTAATAGGTAACTGCGTGAAAGCATCTCCTGCAAAAACAATCATACCAACTTTATCATCTTCTAGTTCATCTACTAGTCTGGAAACGACTTGCTTAGCCTTTTCTAAGCGACTAGGTTGAATGTCTTGAGCCAACATTGAATTTGATATATCAAGTGCAATCATTATCTCAACTCCACTGCGTTTTACTGTTTCAAGTTTAGAACCAAATTGTGGACGGGCAAGTAACACCGTAAATAAGCCTAAGCTAGCAAATATTAGCCAAAACTTTATATTTGGTCTATACTTTGAGACATCCGGCATTAATTGCGCTAAGAGATCAGGATCCCCGAATTTTCGTATTGACTTTTTTCTTCTGTAATTTGAAAAAAGATAAAAGGCCACCAGTAAAGGCAGTAATAGCAATAAATACAAGTATGTAGGTTCTTCAAATCGAAACATCTTCTCTAATTTTATGATTGATTATCATCAATTTTAATTTAATTATCAGACTATTAACTGATATATTAAGGTATTTTCTTTAATAGCGAGTTACGCAATAAAACCTCTATAAATATACATATGAACGCTGCAAGTGCGAACCATTGATATTCTTCTTTCCGCTTGCTATACTCTTTAACATTCAATTTTGTTTTTTCCAATTTATCAATTTCACTATAAACTTCCTTTAGCTTTGAATTACTTGTTGCACGAAAATAGTTCCCTTCAGTTGTTCCAGCTATTTGGGACAACGTTTTTTCATCTATTTCTACAGGAGTATTTATATATTGTATAGTTCCACCGACAGAAACAGGATAAGGAGCCATCCCATTAGTTCCTACTCCGATGGTATATACTCTAATGCCAAAGCTTTTTGCTATATCAGCAGCGGTAAGAGGAGATATATCTCCTTTATTGTTCGTTCCATCAGTAAGAAGAATGATTACCTTAGATTTAGCCTTACTGTCTTTTAGTCTAGATACAGCATTAGCAATGCCCATTCCTACTGCTGTTCCATCTTCTATAATTCCACATTTAATACTTTGAAAAAGATTAAGCAAAACAGCATGGTCAACGGTA
>JBAYAL010000067.1:0-6897 GCA_041669825.1 Eubacteriales bacterium
CTACCCAATGCAAATTTGAGCATAAAGCATAGTAAGTAAACCTTTATTATACTTACTATTTTACCACAATTATTGGATGCAACCTTAAATTTATCATTTTAATTGTTATAACTTCTTTTATTATAGTCCATATATAAAATACTAGTAAAGCAGAAAACATCTACCTTCATTTCAGCAGATGCTTTAATAGTATTCTCTATTTTTTTGTTTATTGTTTACTTCTAATATTAAATAAAAAGGTCTCCAGCTAAATCTGATGGAGTCCTTTTTACATTTAGGCAAGCTTCCTTTTCCATTAAATGGCATTGAAGGTTTGCTTAAATTATCTGAGATAGCGTTCAATTTTTTCAGATTTAGACATACTATTTTCTGACTGTAAGTTTTTTAGAGAGGCAGGTTAGGTATGAAAGCAAAAAATAAATTATCTACATTTACTATAGCCGGAGCATTTATCGGTACAGTTGTGGGGGCTGGTTTTGCAACGGGACAAGAAATTCTACAATTTTTTACTCTTTTTGGCCTTACAGGATTCTTTAGCCTTATAATCACCACAGCCCTTTTCTGTTATTTTGGTTATCTAATAATGAGTTTTTCAAGGGATCTAAAGGCAAAATCTCATATGGAACTTGTCAAATATTCTGCTGGGAAAAAAATCGGACCCTTAATTGATTTTTTCATTACCCTTAGCTTTTTAGCTGTACTTGTAGTCATGACAGCAGGTGCAGGCGCAATAGCGAAAGAGCAATTCTCCCTTCCTCCCTTTACCGGAAGCATCTTTATCCTCATTTTTACCTTTATAACTGTAATATCCGGTCTTAGCAATGTACTTAAAGCAATAAGTTTTGTGGTTCCCTTCCTATTAACTTCAGTTATCGGTGTTGCCATTTATTCCTTAATTAGTCATCCAATCACCAGTGACAAAATACATTATGTCCTAGAAATACCTGCTACTGCCGCACCTAACTGGGCTTCCGGCGTAATTCTTTACGTTTCTTATAATATGCTACTAACAGTTGCGATCCTTTCGCCGCTTGGTGTTTCTGCAATTAATAGAAAGAATCTTTTAAAAGGTGCTATTTTGGGCGGAATAGGACTCGGCTGTGGTGCTATAGCTATAAACCTGGCAATCCTTAGCGGAGTTCCTGATGTAATAAATTATGAAATACCAATGATATACCTGGCTTCCCAAGCAAATCATACTATTGCGATTATCTACAGCGGTGTGCTCCTGCTGGAAATATACACCACTACAGTAAGTATCCTATATGGACTTACTGCAAGACTTTCAGAAAAAACAAGTACAAAAATTATTATTGCAGTAGTTTCTTGTATTATTGCCTTTTTTGCTGCTCAGTTTGGCTTTTCCTCAATGGTAACCACTGTTTATCCCTTTATGGGATATGTCGGACTTATGTTACTTGGTTCTCTACTTTTAGTTCACCTCAGACAAATATCCGGAAAACATAGATAAAAATCAGATAAGCTAAAAGTAACATTTTTAAAATAATACATAATAATACTACTTAAGTTTCGCACCCCCAAAACACAGTTTTCTAAGGGAGAGCTCAAAATACAGTATGGAAATTGTTATTCGACCTAATGAGCCGCAATTGTTTATACGCCGAAAATATGCTAAGAAAACATAAAGAAGATAACAGGTTGACACATAAGCTATTTGGACATCAAAATCCCTTAATTGGCAAGTTCCTAACCTAAATCGTTGTTTTACATCTTTAATAAATACTTTTATCGCCCAGCGGATGGCAAATTCCTTTTTTGGTAAAATTCCGCTTTAGGAAAGGAATTATTAATCATTGACGACCAGTCTAATAAAAATAAAAAGTTCAATAATCGGTATATTTCAAAATATCCAACTAACTTGAGCAGCTGGCACATAATTTGCATTAAGCAATTATAAGCATCTAGCCTGTGCTATTTTTTATCAAGATATTATTAAATATAAGGCTAAAAGGAGGACCAGAATTTAAAAATATTTAAGTTACTGGGTGACCTAAAAATCTAATAGATAGGTTTTAGGGCATTACAAAATTTTACGAGTTCTTAGAAAATGAAAAAACTGGAGGTATATTACTATGTGTTTTCGCCCCCCAAGTGCAGCTAGACCAAAAAAATGTCCCCAATGCGGATCAATGAACCCACCTAATCGAACAACATGTTCAAAATGTAATGCTAATTTAAGTGGAACAGGCACTAATAGTGGAACAGGTAATAATGAAGGAAAAAAATAGTCATATGAAATTGCGAAGATATTAATGCTTAAAAATCTGACCTTGATACTAATTGGGGTCTAACTTTTTAATTTTCCGTTGGCTGTTTTAATCAAAGAAATATAGACTATTGGAGCCTGTGACTTCCTTTTTTGGGAAAATTTCGTATTTGGGAAGGAAGATATATTCGATTATTATTCTTTGAGTGATCAGATAAAAATTAAGAAAGCCTATTAACGGGTATCTTGCAAATATCCTGTCGACTTGATAAATTGGCATAAAATTTGCAATACATTTATATAAACCCCAGATCTGTATTTATTGCCTTATCAGGAAATTAGTAATATGGGGCTGAAAGGAGGAGCAAAAGGATAAACGTTATTTGATGGTATTAAATATTACGAAAGAGGGGAAACAAATATGGAAGATGTTAAGTTGAAATCCACGGAAGATCGTCCGAACACAAAGGTAGTTCATAGCGGCTGTCGCTCCTGCCACCTTAACTGCGATTGTTTGGTAACAGTCGAAGATGGACGCGTAGAAAAAATAGAAGGTGACCCGAATGGCTTTGGTAAAGTTTGCGCAAGAGGTATTGCCGCAAAACAGTTTGTTTACAGCCCGACTAGGCTTCGGTATCCGTTAAAACGTGCTGGAAAACGTGGCGAAGGCAAATGGGAGCGCATCTCTTGGGAACAAGCTGTCAAAGAAATTGCTGGAAAAGTCTATAAAATGTCTCAGAAGTATGGTCCGGAAACTTTTGTAATGCCTGGTCGTACCGGTCGCCATGATATGGGATGGGTTGCTCATCGCATAGCACGTACAATCGGCACCCCAAATAATTATTATGGGCCTATCCAGATTTGTTATTTGAGTAATTTCCATTCCCAGATCCAATTCGGGAGCTATTTATGTCAAGGCGCCGGGGCTGGCGGCTCAGCACTATGTGTTTCTTTTGGTAGCGAGTCTGCCTATGCCCACCCTGTAGTTGGAGGTATGCAGGTTGCCGCCAAAGAACAAGGAGTAAGAACAGCCGGTCTTGACCCGGTTGCAGGCGCTACCTACTCTGGCTCCTCAAATGAAGATGAATCTGAACTAACTAAAACTAAAATGATAGCCCTTGATCCGGTTGCTGGACCACATGCTATGAATGCTGATGAATGGTTGCCGATTCGTCCCGGCACAGACCTAGCCTATTGTATGTATGTCATTAGACACCTCATTAAAAATAACCAATATAATAGTGAATTTGTGAAGGCCTGGACCAACGCACCATTCCTGATCCGGGAAGACTCTGGCAATCTCCTGCTTGAAAGCGATGTTGTTAAGGGCGGAAGCGAAAAACGCTATATGTTTTGGGATGAAAACAGCAATAGCCTCAAATACTGGGATGCCCAGGAGGTTATGTGGGAAGGCGGAGCAAGCGGAAAAGCGCACTATGACAAATTAGTAGAATTATGCGATAATGGCCAAGCTTCCTTCGATCCATCCCCTTCAATTCTGCCAGAAAATGTGTCACCTGCCTTAAAAGGCTCGTACAAAGTACGGCTTAGTTATGGCTATGAAATATCCTGTAAACCTGCTTTTCAACAGCTCGCCGAAAATGTTGAAGAATGGACACCGGAAAAAACCGCTGAAGTTACTGGAGTTCCGGCAGACCAGATCGTCCGCACCGCAGATATGATTGGAACTATGCATCCCGTTGAAATATTCCAGGGATATCAGTATATGTCGACAAACGCCTCCCAGTTTTTTAACGCCTGCGAAGTAATAAAAATGATTACCGCCAACATTGATAACCCTGGCGGTCACATTATGGCACAATTTTATCCTGTTACTCCAGCATATTTTCCAGGAGAAGGCGATATTGGTTACTCCGACGGTCTCTCCCTTGAGCAAAAACGCAAAAGACTTGGATACTACGAGCACCGAATCGGATGCGGCTACATTTTCGATGAATGGAAAAAATGGCAACCACTCCGTCCTGACAATCAAGATGGATTGCTTATTTTCCCTGATGTACACTGCGTTCTCAACGCCGCTGAAACCGGAAGACCTTATCCCGTCCATGGCATTATCGCCATTAGTTCCAACTGGCTGATGCATGATCCAGCAACGGCACGATGGATGAACCTAATTAATGATGAATCTAAAATAGAGCTTCACGTCGTCACTGATGTTGTCATGACACCAACAGCCGAACTGGCAGATTACGTTCTCCCGGCAGTTACCTGGTTGGAAAGAAACTATTTAGGATTCGGCATAGGAGCCGGCACTCCTTTCAAATCATTCTATAATAAAGCCATTGACCCAATTTTTGAAGCAAAACATGATTACGAGTTTGGCGCCATGTTAGCCAAAGAGCTTGAAAAATTAGACCCGAAATATAATCATGGCCTATTGAATCCAGGTACTTCCATGTTCTGGAAAGGAAAATACGGAAAATTATGGGCCTATGACACCATAGACGAAGAAAGAGCTTCCTGGTGCGAGGAATTTCTGGAAAGACCATATGATGAATGCTTGGCTGAAGGCAAAGTATACCCGCAGAAATATGATATAGCGCCCGATAGCTACAGATACCTTATTTCCGGAAAATTCCCTACCGACACAGGCAAATGTAACCTATTCTCCACGCTTCATCAAATGGCAGGTTATCCTCCACTACCTGTATACACCGAACCTGCTGAGTCACCAATAAGCAGACCGGATCTAGCCAAGGATTATCCGCTAGTCCTTACTACTGGTAAACGCCAAGCCGGTTTTTTCCACTCTGAATTCAGGCAATTGCCTTGGATGCGTGAGATGACCCCAGTTCCGGAAGTTTTTGTCAACCCCAAAACCGCAGCTGAATATAATTGTAAACATGGCGACTGGGTATGGGTTGAATCACCAGGAACAGACGGACGCGCACCGATGAATAAGGTTATGGGCAAGCTCTCTACCCGCTTTATGACAAGACCCGGCTTGGTTTCTTATGCGCAGCATGGCTGGTGGCGCCCAGAAAAGAGTGTCCAAGAAGATTTGCATGGCGCATTTGAATGGAACTGTGAATCTTTGCTGCAAACCCATGATTCCACTCCAGAGACAGGAACAATGGGCCTTCGTTCGCAATTGTGTACAATATACAAATGTTCTGCTGAGGATATCCAAAAGTATCATCCGGAAATCACGCGCGAACAACTTGAAAGTTTCATGCCAATGAGCAAGGAGGAGGTAAAATAATGAGCAGATTAGGAATAGTGATTAACCTTGACACCTGCAGAGACCATCATAGCTGTATGTTGGCGTGCAAACGTGAAAAAAATTCATTTCTTGGTTCCCATTATATCGAAACTTTTACAGCTATGAGCGATAAATTTCCTAACCCAAACACGTATTTTATCCCCATACTTTGTCAGCATTGTTCGAATCCTTCATGCGTACCAGCGTGCCCAAAGGGCGTTTTTACCGTCCGTAAAGATGGAATCGTAGCTGTTGGCAATACAGAAGTTTGCAAGAGCTGTAAAGACAAACCCTGTGTCAAAGCTTGCCCATACGGTGCCATTGATTATGATCCAGTAACTGGAATGATTGGCAAATGTGATATGTGTGCAAGTCTCATCGACCAAGGGAAAACTCCGGCTTGTGTTAATGAGTGTCTAACTAATTCGTTGCTTTTTGGGGATTTAGATGATCCTGAAAGCACAGTATCCCAACTGATTGCCAGCAGGAGTGAAGACATACACCAGCTTAAACCTGAAACAGGCAATAAACCGAATGTCTATTACATTCTCAGCAAAAAAGAATGGAAAGATTGTAAAGATCTTTACAGCCCTGCTTGGCATAACAAATAATTTAGCTCTGATCGGTGGAAGCATTTCTGCTTCTACCGATCATTAATAAAAATATTAATTGCAGCTTGCCTTCAGTTGCTATTAGGAGGATTCACTTTGGATAAAATCACTTACCTAGATTTGGAAATTCGGAAAACTACCCTATTACAAGCGGCTTTTGAAAATATTCCGACACAAGAGTTTCTCTCCAATACTAATTTTTCAATATTTAACAATCTAGAAGGGGTTTCAAAAATAAACTTGGCTGTCAAAAATTTCAATGAAGAAACATTGCTTAATCTACGTGTTGATTTTACGAAGATCACATGTGGTACCAATGCGACGGATCCTCTTCCTTATGAATCCATCTATGCAAGCGAAAAGAGATTGTTCATGCAGGATTGTCGTAATGAGGTTCTTACCCAATACAAGAAAATGAATTATCACCATCAGAACAGCACGGAATCTAATGAACCGGAAGATAATTTGGCAATAGAACTAGGTTTTCTTGCCCATTTACTTACTCAAGCAAAAGAAGCATTTATCAAAAACGAAGAGGCTAAGGCAAACGGTTATCTGAAACAAGCTGCCAGCTTTAAAAAAGACCACATAACCAATTGGGTTCCCCAATATTGTGAGGAAGCTATTAAAATTGTAGAAAGCGATTTTTGTCAAGGACTTCTTATGGTCACTTCTTATTATGCCAAGGATACCATTTTGTAAGAAAGAACTTTGCAAAATATTGAAAGAAATAGAGAAGTTTACGCAACTTCCACGAACTCTGCTAATGCATATTAAACTGAAAGTATGTCTTGTAATAGGTCGACTTAACATAGTTGGCCTATTTACACATGCCA
>JBAYAL010000068.1:0-6873 GCA_041669825.1 Eubacteriales bacterium
AGGTATATAATAATTTGACTCCGATGGATAAGCTTGCTCTTTCTAGAATGATTGAAAGACCTACTGCGCTGGATTATATAGAAATAATATTCGATACTTTCTTAGAATTTCATGGAGATAGGAAATTCAGGGATGATCCTTGTATTGTTGGTGGAATTGGCATGCTTAAGGGGATGCCTGTAACTGTAATTGGGCAGCAGAAAGGTAGAAATACCAAGGAAAATGTATTGAGAAATTTTGGAATGCCGAGTCCAGAAGGATATAGGAAATCTCTGCGGCTTATGAAGCAGGCTGAAAAATTTAAGAGACCTGTTATTTGTTTTATTGATACACCGGGTGCTGATCCTGGAATAGGTGCAGAAGAGAGAGGTCAGGGGGAAGCAATAGCTAGAAATCTCATGGAGATGTCTAATCTTAAAACCCCTGTAATCTCTATTGTTATTGGAGAGGGAGGAAGTGGAGGAGCTCTTGCCCTATCAGTTGCCGATGAGATATGGATGTTAGAAAATGCTGTTTATTCAATTCTTTCCCCTGAAGGATTCTCTAGTATTTTGTGGAAAGATGTTACTAGGGCCAAGGAAGCTGCTGAGGTTATGAAAATTACAGCTCAGGATTTAAAGAGACTTGAAATTATAGATAGGATTATTGAAGAACCTCAGGGAGGGGCCCATAAAAATGTAGATGAAACAGCTCTGAATATAAAAAACGCCTTATTAACAGTACCTTTTGGTGATATGAAAAATGATATTAATGCAGTTATTGAAAAAAGATATGAAAAATTTCGTAAAATTGGAGACTATTTGGAAAAATAAGGAGATAATGTCTTGGACAGGGATAGAATTTCAGCTTATTTAAGGACGCAAAAACTAGGAAAAAAAATATATATATACAATTCCATTGGATCAACCAATGAAAAAGCTTTTGAAATTGCAGATAATGAAGACGAAGGTGCTGTCATTATTAGCGAGGAACAGAAAAATGGCAGAGGAAGTTTTGGTAGGAGTTGGGAATCTCCTAAGGATAAGGGTATTTGGATGTCTGTAATTTTAAAACCGGATATTAGTACAGTAGAAGTTCCTGTGATTACGCAGGTAGCAGCAGCAGCTGTTGTTGAGGCTTTGGAATGTAGGGGTTTCAAGGCTGAGGTAAAATGGCCCAATGATATTATGGTTAACAATAAAAAAATCTGCGGCATACTGACTGAAATGAGTGTTAGAGGAGATAAAGTATCCAGTGTTGTTTTGGGAATTGGAGTTAATGTTAACGTAGAAAGTGAGGAATTATCTCTAGAAATTAGAGCTAGAGCATCATCTTTGTTTATAGAAACAAACGAAATTTTTGATAGAAATATGCTTGTAGCAGAGATCCTTAATTATTTAGAGTATTTCTATTATCAATATATAAAAGAAGATAATCTGAAGTTATCTCTTGACATCTGCAGAAACAAATCAATGATCCTAAACAAGGAAATCAAATTTGAACAAAATGGAAGTATAGTTAAAGGAGAAGCTATTGATTTGGATTCAGAAGGGAAGCTTATGGTTAATATAGGGGGAAATATTAAAAGCGTTGTTTCTGGTGAAATATCATTATTGTTGCCTTAAATTAATATTCTTATAGAATATAGTAAAGAAAATGAATAAAAAATGATTAGGATGTCAAAAACTCATTTTACAGAAATTACATACTATATACGTTTATGATAAGAAGTATCAATGTTTCTATATTGTGTATTTAAGTGTCAAAAGCTACTTTTGACACTTAAACTAATAATAGAAATTAGAAATAATTTTACTAAGAAAAGTTTTACTGACAAGGATGAATTTGTTTAGCCTTTTTGGGGAGAGTGCTATATTTTTATAAAAGAAATTGGTCCCAAAAAATATCGGACCAATAATAAGATAGTGATGAGGTTTTTGAAATGTTTTTTAATAAAAGAAGAACAATGGTGATAACAATTACGAATATGGAAGCTCGATTTGAGGACATAAATTTGGATGGAAAGTAGTTTAAATAGTCAAAGATTTATTTTAAAATTAATGATAATATAATATGATACTATATACTAAGTTATATGATTTTTGTCCACAAAGTGTTACATAGTTTTTTGGTTATTAGCTTAATTGTCTGTGTAAGCATTCTTGATTTTCATTATAGCTTCCAGATTTTCTAAAAAAAATTTTACTATTAGGGGGTATCGAAGAAACTAGCAATGATACATAGTTTTGTATTGAGAATTAGCAAGCTTTCTTAGATGGTTTTAGCGATAACATGAATTAATCCCAATAGATTTATTGAATAAAAATATACCTATATTTTTTTATTGTCATTATAAAGGATTCATTGGTGTTGTTGTGGAATTCACCTATAGATACAAGGAATAATTATAAATACTTGGTTATTTTTTAATTTAGGAGGTATTAATTTGAAGAAGGTATTTATTGCACTAGCTATAAGTTGGTTAGTCATTTTTCTTTTTATATTTGATTCATTTTATTTTATCGAAAATCCACTATCAGATAAATTAACTGATAAAGCTAGAAGTGTTGATCCTAGGATTAAAATTTTAGCTATTGATGATGAAAGCCTTGAAAAAATTGGAGAATGGCCCTGGCCTAGAGATTTAGTTGCTGAAACTATTGAGAAAATCGCTTCAAATGGAGCGGTAGCCGTTTGGCCTGATATTTTGTATACAGAAAAGAGTTTGAACCCTGCTGAAGATGAAGCACTTTCAAAAGTAGTTGAAAAATATGATAATGTTTATTTACCAGCATATTTTGAATTTAATGCTTTACAAAATTCAAACAAAGATTTAGAACATGAATACATGAAATGGCCTGTTGTAAATATTCCTGATGAGAGGGTGGGTCATATTAATGTACTTCCTGATAAAGACAGTGTTGTTAGAGATGTGCTTTTGGGTGTTCCAAATTTGAAAGGTGAAATTGTTCCTATTATAGATGTTAGGTTAGCTAATCTTCTTCTTTCTGAAAATAACATGATAACTTGGGATGACGAATATGTTTGGTACAGGGGAAATGATTATATTCCTGTTGATGAGCAGTTTCAGATAGGGTTCTCTTATGCTTCTTCAGCAACAGAGAACGGTTTTGAAGTTATTCCAATATGGAAAGTAATAGAAGGGAAAATAGACCCAGGATATTTTAAAGATTGTGTTGTTATGATTGGACCCTATAGCAGTGGCCTCCAGGAGATGTATAAAACTCCTATTGGTAAAACAGAAATGTCTGGAGTAGAAATACACGCCAATATTATTCAGGCGCTGTTAGATAATAAGCTTTATACACACGCTTCCCATGATAGTTCATTTATGATAATTACGATAATGGCAATTTTGGGGTTCATGCTTTTTGAATGGAAAAAAGCTCGTTTGGGAGCAGTGATTCTTGTTGGCTTGATAGTAGGATATACTGGGATTGTTTATATTTATTTCCATTCTCAGGGAGTATTGATGCCATATTTTTATGTGATTTTTTCTTTGCTTATCGGTTATGTTGTATCAGTAATTGATAAATATTTGACTGCAAGAAAAGAAAAAAGCAAGCTTATTTAGATCTCGAATGTGATGTTTTAAAATGGCGGTGTTCGTAAAAAGGTTTTGCTTATTTACGCAGATATTAGTGGTTTCAGTAGTGAGACTTAGGACAGGGTAAATTTTCCTGTTATATATTTGCTTGATAGATTAGAGATAGGTGATCATAATTATTGATGGTGTTTGGATTAATATTCTCGCAATATGGGTGATGACAAATAAAAAAATATATAACTTAATTTGTTTAATATTCCAAAAGGAATGCAGTATTTGCTTTCCTTTTGTTTTTGTGTGCCAAGCTAGAACAACTAAGATTATCGAGAAAAAAATAGTTCACAACGCATAAAAAATAAATATAGCTAGGAGTCTGCAATATCAACATTTTTACCTGTTTTTATTTTTTTATTTTTTAAACTTAGGTTATGTATTAAGAATTATTTGTAGAGAGTAAGAATAAGTATAGTAATGAAAAGTTAAATATTATTTATTTTCGTTTGTAATTTCAATCTATTATTAGATTTTAGCAGAAAGGAGACTCGGGTATGCAGGTCGCACAAACATTCCATGAACCGATGCATCGTTGTGCTGTTGGATTGGCTGCTTTACTGTTTACTAGTGCCATAGTAACTCCTATGAATGTAGAGGTGGCACCAAGATATCCAACAATAGGTAAGGAATTTTCTGGAAACCCCAAAATTGCCGAAAATGTTTTAGATAAAACGGGTGCTAATGTATGTGAAAATCTAAATCTAAAATCAATGGAAAAAGTTTCAGGTGATAATTATTTATCATGTATTAACCTCAATACAGTCAATTATATGGGCCAGATGGATAAGGTAGATATAGAATGGGATTTGAGAAGTAATGTTGTTAGTTCTATTTTAAATTGGGAAGGTGTTGCATACAGATATGGAGGGCAGAGCAAAAATGGTGTTGATTGTTCTGCGCTTGTCCAGAATGTATATAGAGAAAATGGTATTAACTTACCAAGGACTTCATATCAACAATTTCGTGAAGGGGTAGGAATTCCAAGATCGAACCTAAAACCTGGAGATCTAGTTTTTTTTAATACAGGAGGTGCAGGTGCAAGTCATGTAGGAGTTTATTTGGGTAAAGAAAAATTTATTTCGGCTACTAAGAATTGTGTAATGATACAATCTCTTGATATGCCATATTGGAATAGAACTTATAGAGGGAGCAGAAGAATAATTGTTTAATAATTATTGTATTTCAAGATACTATTTATGATAATTATGTTGATTATAAAATTGATTTACTTGACAGAAAAAGGTATAAAACTTATAATTTTTAAAAATGGGAATAAAACAAATACAAGGGAGTTGTTTTGTTCTAATATATACAGTAGGTATATATGTAATAAGGGTGATAACAATAGTTAACCTCTTGTCCATTGAGGATAAGAGGTTTTATAGTTCGTTTACAATTTAAATGATAATAATTAAAAGCAAAATGCTTTTGGAGGAAGAAATATGAAAATACTTGTAAGTGAAAAAGTTGCTGAAGTAGGAATTGAATTGCTTTGTAAGGAACATGATGTAGATACATATAACAAATTGTCATATGAAGAATTACTAAAAGTTATCCCTGAGTATGATGCTTTGGTTGTACGAGGAGATACACGGGTAACAAGGGAAGTTATTGAAGCCGGTGTTAATTTGAAAGTGATTGGTAGGGCTGGAGTAGGAGTAGAACATATAGATATTCAGGCTGCAACAAGAAAGGGAATAATAGTTTTAAACGCTCCACAGGGCAAAAGTGCTGCGCAAATTGAATATGCAATGGGGATGATGCTGGCTCTGAATAGAAATATTCCACAAGCTTATGGTTCTGTTAAAAATAAGTGTTGGAAAAGGGACGAATATACAGGTACAGAGTTGAAAGATAAGGTTCTGGGAGTTATTGGACTTGGTAGGGTAGGAACAGGTGTGGCCGTAAGGGCCAAAGCATTTTCCATGAAAGTACTGGCTTATGATCCTTTTATTAGTGAAGAGACTGCCAAAGAAATGGAAATAGATTTGGTCGATTTTAATGATATTCTTAAAAAGGCAGATTATATAACTTTGCACGTTCCTATAACGGTAGACACTAGGCACCTTTTAAATCAGGAAGCATTTTCTAAAATGAAAACAGGTGTTAGAATTATTAACTGTGCAAGAGGCGGAATTATTGATGAAGAGGCTTTAGTTGAGGCAATAGAAAAAGGTATCGTTAATGGCGCAGCAATAGATACTTTTGAAGTAGAACCATTAGAACATTCCAATCCCTTATTGAAATTTGATAATGTTATTTGTACCCCACATATTGCTTCTAGAACGGAAGAGGCTCTAAATGAAGTTGCGATTGGTGTGGCAAGGGGAGTGCTTGCTGCTTTGAGAGCAGAGCCTGTGGCAACTTCATTAAATATTCCTCCAGTGTCAAGAGATATTATGAATACAATTAAGCCCTATTTAAATCTTTCTGAAAAAATGGGGGTTTTGGCAGTACATCTTGCAGAAGGAAGATTGAAAAGTATAGATGTTCAGTATAATGGAAGAATAAGTTCCATGGACACCAAAATGCTAACATTGGCAGTAATAAAAGGAGTGTTAAACCCTATACTTCAGGAAGCAGTGAATTTTGTTAATGCTCCTCAAGTAGCAAAAAATAGAGGCATCTTAGTTAAGGATAATAGAAGTAATGAAACGATAAATTTTGTTGATTTGATTACCCTTACTGTGAAAACAGATAAAACTGAACATACCGTTTCAGGTACTCTTTTTGGAAAAAATGACGGTAGAATCGTCCAGATTGATGACTATAGAGTAGATGTAGATCCTGAGGGATGGCTTTTGATAATACCTCACCAAAATAATCCTGGGATGGTTGGAAAAGTTGGGACAGTATTAGGAGAAAGTAATATAAATATAACAAGTATGCAGGTTGGACGTACTGAAGCTGAAGGAACTAATATTATGGCAGTTGGAGTTGAAACAGGAATAGCCAATGGTATTATGTTAAAAATAAAGGAAATAAAAGGTATCCAAACTGTCAAAGAAATTAATTTTGATATTGATAATTAGAAATATCAAATATAAGTTTGAAAATTGCTGAAACTGGAATAAAAATTCTAATAGAATTCTAACCTTTACTGAAAAAATCCTAATTTATAAGAAGATGCTTTATTGTTTAAGTCTCATTAGTTTCTTTGGGAATAAATAAAGTGTAATATTTTTTTAAAGTTTAGACCTTGATATTGGGGTTGATTTAGCATCAAATAATATCAAGGTTTTTTATTTTATATCTTAAGATAATTTATTAAG
>JBAYAL010000069.1:0-6863 GCA_041669825.1 Eubacteriales bacterium
AAAATCTGACCAAATCTATCTAAGGCCCTTATACTTACAGCAAATGCTCTCATTACGACAACAATGAACAAAAAAATCACTGCCATTGCCCCAGCAAATCCCACTTCCTCCGCAATTACAGAGAAAATAAAATCCGTACTCGACGCAGGTATCTGATATGCTCCTATCCCATTTCCCAACCCAGTTCCAAGCAATTTTCCGCCACTAATTGCAAAAATCGATTGGGCAATTTGGAACCCCGTTCCAGTAGAATCCACCCAAGGATTAATCCACGTAGCTATCCTTACCCTAACGTGACCAAAAAGCATATATCCAAATATTCCAGTTGTGACCATCATTGGAATGGCCATAAGCAAATAGATTATTCTCTCAGTCACCATATAAATCAGTAAAACAAAAAGGAAAAAGAAAACCATTGCAGTTCCAAGACTTTTTTGTGCTGCCAAGAGTCCCAAAACAAAAATAGCTGTTATTACAAATGGTCCAAGAGTTCTTTTATCTGGAAGGGAAAATTTCCCAACTTGAACTGTTCCAACCCTCAAAATTTCCTCATTATCCTTTAAATACGAAGCCAAAAAGAGGAGCAGGGTTACCTTCACTAATTCTTCCGGTTCAAATCCTACAGAGCCAATTCTAATCCAGCTAGTAGCCCCTCCCAATGTAACTCCGAATACTAAAGTTATCATTAACAATCCCAGAGCTGCCATTCCCCATAGATACTTAAATTCTCCAAGTTTACGGTAATCCTTAATCCCAAATAAGATTACATAAAAACAAATCAAACCTAAATTTGCCCAAACAAACTGGGTTTGCGCTACTTCAGGTTTTATTCTTATCAAAAACACTAAACCAATAGCAAGAATAGCCTCCACTACAGGAATTAGACAAATATCTCCTTTAAAAGCAAAAAAACGTTCGATAAACAACCCCACTGTAACCAGCACTGTAAAAATAACAGCTTGGATTACAATCTCATCAGCAGAAATTTCACCTTTTTTTAGAACAAATATTCCTGTCCATAAAATTAAAAAGGTCAGGATTCTCAGTGATATTCCTCTGCGCATACTCACCGCTCCATTTCACAACAAACAACGGTAAAATTATCCGGAGCACCCCGTTCTAGAACACTTTTTTTAAGTTTTTCAAGATGTATATCCCAGCTTCTAGGTTGGGAAAACTCGTCTATCATCTCATCATCATTAATAACATTAGAAAAGCCATCTGTACAAAGAACAAAAACATCCCCCGCCTGTACCTCAAGTTGAAAACAATCTATTTTTACAACTTTTTCAACTCCCAAGGCCCTAGAAAGAACGTGTTTATGGGGATGATTCTTAGCCCCTTCTTCCGATATCTGTCCAAGTCGTAGAAGCTCATTCACCATACTATGATCTTCTGAAATCTGCGAAAGCATGTTTTCACGCCAGAGGTATATTCTGCTATCACCAACATGGCCGACCACAACTTTGTTTTTTGTAATCAAAATTGCTGTAAGGGTTGTTCCCATTCCTTTTGTTGCTAAGTTGCGTAATGATTCTTCCACAACTTCCTCGTTTGCTTCTTCTATCGCTTTTCTCATCCAATTTTCCATATCTCCAACTACTATTGTATCTAACTGAGAGGCGCAATTCACTAATCTTTCAATAGCAATCTTGGAAGCAACCTCACCGGCATTGTGCCCCCCCATTCCATCAGCAACAGCAAAAAGCCCTCTTTCAGGAAGAAGCGCAAATGAATCTTCATTATTCTTTCTAACACAACCAGTTTCATAAATACTATAAGCTCTCATTTCTCCACCTCGAATACTGAAAAGTAATACTACCAATTTTAATAAAATCACCAACAGCAAGCTGAATTGGGGTGTTTATTTTTTCACCATTTACCCATGTTCCATTTGTACTTCCAATGTCTTCTACAAAAGTAGCACCTTTTCGTTGTCTAAATTCTGCATGATCAAGAGAACAATAATGATCATTAACAATTATATCATTTTGTTTGCCCCTGCCAATCCTAACCCCCTGATATTCAATCTTTATTTTTCTACCTTTCGGTAACATTTCACTACCACTAATTACTTCAAGACAACCAATATCAGATTGCGTTTTAGGAAAAATTCCTTTGGTCCCTAAATCGGCTAATAAAACAGTAATAATCCTTATTAGCAAAAGATAAATAAGGGCAATAAACAAAATTCTACCCACAACAAGTAATATTTGCATACCATCACCTGTCCACTATTTTTCCATTTTATAAAGAAATACTGTATTTCCAATCTTGATTTTATCCCCATTTTTTACAATGTATCTATCCACTTTTAACTTATTTACATATGTACCATTAGTACTATCCAAATCTTGAACAAACCACCGTCCATTATCACTACCTATCTTCATATGTCTACGCGAAACTTCTAGATCATCAACCTCAATTTCACAATCCCCATTTCTACCGAGGAATATTTCATCTTTATCCAGCACATAAATTTTCCCTTCGTTATTACCCTTTATTATTTCTAGATAACAACGAGATTTCCTCTTTTGATTTTTTTGAAATGCATCTGCTAATCTGACAGCCCCTGGCAAAACACTTGTATTTTCTATCAAATCCACATAGGATTCTTTATTATCCCCTTCGATTTGCCATGTTTCAACTACAGAATCGTCAAAAATTACATCTATTCTTATTTCTCCTTGCAAAACATCTTTTACAAAACTCATCTCGACAACAGGCAGAGTCAAAAATGTATAACCCTGCTTTTTTCCCTCATCATAGATATATTTTGCAAGTTCAACCAAAAAAGCATCACCAAAGCTTTCCATAATAGAATAATCTACTGGATTAAGAAAAACTCTGTAAACGTTAGGAACATAAACAGTAGAAATACTTACCTGTTTATTTTTTAACATAGCTTTTATCATCTCTTTAGCTATTTCCACAGGTTGAATACTTTTTACAGATTTTTTAAATAGGCACGTAAAAACAAATTCTGCAACCAATTCAGCTTTGGTTAACAGATTCATATTCTTCACACTCCAAGCGCTGTCTAAGTTGTCCACAGGCAGCATCAATATCCGTCCCCTTTTCCACTCTAACTGAAACAGATATGTTTCCTGCTTCTACTATTTTTTTAAACATCTGCATTTTTTCCCTTGCAGGTCTTTTCACACTACTTCCAACAACTGGATTAACAGGAATAATATTTACGTGAGCAAGCATTCCTTTTAATAATTTCACAAGTAATTCTGCCTCTTCTCTAGAAGAATTTTCATTATTTAAAGCCATTTCAAAAGTAACTCTTCTCCCTGTAGCCAAAGAATAAATTTTACAAGCCTCAATTAATTTATCAAGAGGATATCTTCTATTCATTGGAACCAACAAATCTCTTGTACTATCCTTTGCAGAATGTAGCGACACAGCTAATCCCACTTGTGAATTATCTTTAGCAAGCTCAATGATTTTGGGAACAACACCACTAGTAGATATCGTCATCCTTCTCATCCCAATATTCTGGCCATTTTCAGCATTTAAAAGTTTTATAGCTTTCATAACCACATCATAGTTTAGAAAAGGCTCTCCCATACCCATAAAAACCACATTGGTTACTCTGAAATCCGCATCTTTTTTCTTCATACGGTGTACTATCTCTAATACTTGCCCTGTAATCTCCCCGACTGTAAGATTCCTTCTAAAACCATCCATACCAGTAGCACAAAATGAACAGCCTACTGGACATCCCACTTGTGTAGATACACAAACCGTATTCCTGTCCCGAGACACTTCATTTTCATAATCCATTAGAACAGTCTCTATACTCTCCCCATCAGCTAACCGAAACAGAAATTTTCGTGTGCCATCACTGGAACACAGTTCCCGAACTATTTCTGGTGATTGAACATACAACACCCTGCTCAATCTTTCTCTGTCATCTTTACTAATATTTTTCATATCTTCCCAGTCATGTACTCCTTTTTGCTGTACCCACTGAAAAATCTGATTAGCTCTAAATTTCTTTATATTATTTTCAACACAAATATTAATAAATTCTTCCACAAGACAGGCACGACAATCTAACTTTTCCATAATTACTATTATTCACCTTATTCATATTTTATAAACCCGATAAGCAAAATTTTGCTATAAAAAACCCATCCATATTTTGGTGTTGCGGTAATATCTGCCAGACTCCTTTTTTTAATTGCCTCAAATCGTTTTCTTCATTAACAACAAACGGCAACTTTTCCGAAAGGTCGACAGGTTCAAACCAAGGACAAGCTTTGCGAAACGCTTTAACAACTTCAAAATTTTCAACAGGCTCCACCGTACAAGTGGAATATACTAATTCTCCCCCAGCACGAACAAATTCTGCTGCCCTCATGAGAATAGCAAGTTGAATTTCAGGGAAAATTTCCAATTCGTCCTCCAACTTATGCCAACGCAAATCCGCCCTACGCCTAAGCACACCCAAGCCGGAACAAGGAGCATCAACCAACACTCTATCGAATTTACCCTCAATACCCTCAAGAACTCTTGCATCACTTTCAACTGCATTTATAATATTTATTCCCAATCGATTTGCAAGGTTTTTGACCAATTCAAGTTTCTGCGAATATATATCCACAGCCGTGATGCTACCCTTGTTTTCCATCATTTCTGCCAAATATGAGGTTTTACCACCAGGAGCACTACAAACATCAAGCACTCTGTCTCCAGGTTTAGCACCAAGCAAATAGGCCCCAAGCTGTGAACTTTCATCCTGTACCGTAAAATGACCCTCCCTGAAGGAAGTCAAAGCATCAATAGCCCCAAAATCTTTAATTATCATGGCCTGAGGTAATTTTGCACTCTCCTCAACAACTATACCTTCTGCTTTTAGCCGTTCAGCCAAATCCCTCCTATTTGTCTTAAGAGCGTTAGTCCTTATACATGTAGGAGATGGCCTATTATTTACAATACAGAATTTTTCAGTTTCTTCCAAACCCCATCTTTTGAGCCAACGTTTTAGCATCCATTCCGGATGAGAATATCTCACATTCAAATAATGCAACGCATTCTTTTGCTTATCAGGCCAAGAAAAATTCCAGCCAATTTCTGATACTCTATGTAAAACTCCATTTACGAGACTAGAATACTTGGTATGTACACTTTTTGCTGTATTTACACTTTCATTTACTGCCACAGGGTCAGGAATATTATCCATAAAAAGAATCTGAAAAGCTCCTATTCTGAGTACCTCTCTAATTTCCATTGGAAGAGAGGACAACGGCTTACTCAGATGCTTTCTCAAAACATAATCAAGCAAAGTTCTATTTTTAAGTACTCCATTTACCAATGCAGTTACAAAATGCCTATCACGAGGATCTCCAACTTCTTTCAAAACACTTCTTAACAGCAGATTAGCATAAGATTTTTCTTTATCAACCCTACTCAAAATACGCACGGCCAAAAGCCGTGCGTTGGTTTTTGCAATTTTATTATTAACTTCCAAACTGTTTTCCATAATCTTAATCATCACGTCCTGAAGCAATCATCATAAACCTCAGAAGGGTAAGTATCGCTGAAAGAGCAGCAGCTACATAAGTAAGAGCCGCAGCATTAAGCATCTTTCTCGCTCCCGTCACTTCTTCCCTACTGGCAAGCATCCCAGAGTTCTCAAGAAAAACAAGTGCTCTACTACTAGCATTATACTCTACAGGAAGGGTAACGACCTGAAAGAATACTGCAAAAGCAAAAGCATAAATCCCAATCTGAAGAAGAAAAGGAATTGAAGGAATAAACAAACCAAGAATAATAAAGATCGGTCCAAGCTGACTCCCAAAACTGGCTACAGGAACAAATGAACTCCTTATTTTAAGTGGAACATATCCGTCTGCATGCTGTACTGCATGTCCAGTTTCATGAGCAGCAACAGAAAGAGAAGCAATAGATGAACCACCATAAATTCCACTACTAAGGCGTACTACCTGGGTTCTTGGATCATAATGATCAGTCAGATTTCCACTTACCTGCTCCACTTTCACATCAAACAATCCATTTTCGTTAAGGATTGCCCTCGCAACTTGAGCACCTGTCATTCCCGAGCTCGCTCTTACCTTAGAATACTTTGCATATGCACCCTTGACTTTACCTTGTGCGTAAATAGTAAGAATTATCGCCGGAATCATAAGAATCATAGTTGGATCCCAAAAATACATACCAAACATACTTTTCCTCCTTCTCTAAAACACAAAAATTAAATATTTTTAGTTTTCGGTTACAACCATTCAATTATAATATTCTCTAACTGTATTAAAAAATTTGTACTTATCAACAGAAATAGATACAAATAAATATTTGTCGTAAATACTAAGCATAAAGAATTTTACTGCAAAAACCTCGTTATAGTTGGCAAAACACCATGGCTCTTTCGTACGCAATTGTCCGCTGGACATTTACGTATCCGCTTACGCTACATTTTACTACTTAATACTATCTACTTAAACTTAGATTTTGCTTAACAAAAACCAAATATATAGATTAATACTATTATAAACAAAATACTAATTTAAAACAATTTTAATTGGATTTTTTTATCTCTTATACCGAAAAAATTTCCCCTACTTTGCATCTCCGCCCATTAACAAAAGCAGAGGCACTCATTTTCTTTTTTCCTGCAGGCTGTAATTCTTGTATCTCAATGAATCCTTTTCCTGTCAAACAAATAATTCCATTATCTAAAATATCAATAATTTCCCCCACCTGAAAATCACTAATATGTTTTTCTCCACCATTACCATCTAGCTTAGAATTATCTACAACCATACTTTTCCAAATTTTAACTTGTTCTCCTCTAAAAAAAGTAAACGCTCCCGGCCAAGGATTTAGTC
>JBAYAL010000070.1:0-6859 GCA_041669825.1 Eubacteriales bacterium
ATTGGTATTATTGGGTTTGTTGTTATTTCCATTATACCATTTTTGGCGGTTTTCTTGTTATTTTTAGCTTGGATTTTTGTTATTTATCATTGTTTTATTCCCTAATAAAGGGTGAAAAAGTTGAGTTGATAAGCAGACACTAAGTATTAATATTCTTCTTAAATAGTTGCTCAACCTTTTTCAAGAACCTATTCAACTAAATATGCAGCTTGAAAATCATAATAACTACGTACCTAGTAAATCTCTACATTTTCAGCACTGTTGTAATGCTTATTCTGCTATCTTTAAGCTTTCTTGGCACCATATCATTTTGTTATTTTAATCTTGTCAATATGCCAGTAGTTAGTTCCTCTGATTTTCTTCCGTCAAGATAATTTTTTTCATATTTCAGGCCATTTTCATCCCACGAAATAGGATTATAGTTAAAATCATTATCAGCCACTAAAACTATTTCTTTTCCCTTGGATTTAATATTATAGATCAACAAATCACTTGTGCCATCCCATTCCATATCAATACTGGGTTTCTTATCATTCAAGACTGCAAATGCCAGTTTGTCTGAATCAGGCGACCAAACTGGGCCACCTACGTTAACTATTTCTTCCACCAACAGTAAATCCTCTACTGAAATAATAATAGTTGTATATATTGTTCCTGTTCCTTCATTTACAGTAATATATTTGCCGTCATCAGATTGAGTAATATCATAGAGATTACCACTAACTCCTTTAACCTGATTTTCATTGGTTTCTCCGGCCTTCCATTGATATAACTGCCTTACATAATTGCCTATATCCTTTGTGAAAAATACACAGGTTTTATCTTCTGACCATGTTACTTCAGCAATATTTTCATTTTCTTCTAAAGTTTTCTGGATATCTGTCCTTGTATTTTCAGTAACACCTGCTGTAACATCCTTTACCTCTTGTTTATTTCCACACCCTACACAGAACACAGCAACTCCAATCACTAAACATAAAACAGTAAATAATTTTTTACCCATTTTTCCCCCTTTTGTTTTACCCTATGATTTTCAAACTTTTATAAATCACTTTATCCAGAAATTTTCTCACGTTCTCTTTGCTTAACTCTTTTTTTATATTAGATATCTGGTTAGGATGACAAAAGTTCCTTTTACAGAAATTACAGACTATATACGCTTAAGATGAGAAGTATCAATGTCTATATATCGTGTATTTACAAGACAAAAGTTACTTTTGACACTTAAACCATATTTGCTATCAATTAAAGTAAACTTGTGTTACCTACTCCATTATAGGTTTAAAACCTATAATGGATTTCCAATAAATAGTTCTTTTGTTACCACAGCCAGAAGCTCTAATAACAACTCAGCTTTCCCTGACTCCAGAGATAAGGACCAGCGCCGCTTTCTATAAAAATCTTCTAGCCTCCCCACTGCCCTGACAACCAATTCTCGAAGAACTTCCACCTCTTCTTCCGTAAACCCTGCATCCTGCACATAGTTTTCTAGACGAGCACCTTTACGATATCTAGGATAGTCCTCCAACCCTAGAAACACCAATTGCCAGTACGGATCATATTCCCCTCTGGCAGCAACTATACCCATAAAATCTGCCATTAGTTCATCAACCAAGTGATTTCTCATGAAGCCCAAAACCCTTTGGGTAAAATAATGAGTGGCTTCATGTTCCCGCCTGATAATCAGCGATAAACGCCGCCATTCTGCTTCCGCCAGACCCAGTTGGACTGCAGGGACTCCGCTATAGTCACCTGCACTTAAAATCATAAAACAATCCTGGTATCCTTCAGCGCAAGAATAGTATTTCCGGTTTGTATTTAAGTTTTGGTTTAGATCTGCACTTAAGCCAAGTACATACTGTCTCCGCCGCATTTCATTCACACGATCCCAGTTGTTATAACCTTTTACCAGACTAGCTCCCATAGAAGAAGGTAACAAAACAGGCTCATTCCTTGCTGAAAGAGCCTGTACCAAAAATTCAAAATCCCCCCTGCACCCTGTAAACAAAACAGGAAGCTGACCGGCAAGCGTCGGGTATAAATCGAGCCTCAGCTTCTGAGGAGATTGCAGTTGGATACCTATCTTTTCTGTACCTTCAGCCGAATAACCCTGGCGTGTAACTTTTTTGTAAACCTCTTCCTTACTTATTCCCTCCCGAACAGGAAACTGCAGCTGAACCAGATGCTGTCGCAGGACTTGGTATAAGCCATTACCCCTAGCTTCTAACTCATAATTACTCCAAGTAACGCAAAAAAATTCATCTAACAAGGGAAACTCCACTTCCCGCAATTCTTGCAAAGTTTGCTGGGCTATTACCGGTTTAAAGTACTCCCTTATTCTTTGGGAATATTCCATTTTAGTCCTCCTCATCCTTCCCTAACAGACGACATCCAGGATTTTATAACCCTCCCGCCACCTGAGCCGACTCATCTTCGGAAATTTCATCCTCAAACATCTGGATTCGCACAAACATCTTTCTCCATCAGCTCCACCCTCACTCTTTATAAATTAGGCAAGCTGCCGCTTGGCCAACTGAGCAAATAAACCATCCTGCTTCATCAGATCATTATATGATCCCTCTTCTACCACAATACCCTTATCTAGCACGATAATCCTGTCACAATTAATTATCGTACTTAAGCGATGAGCAATAACCACCCGAGTTGTCTTCATTTTTTCCAGACTCCCACTGACCACCGCCTGTGTCTTGTTATCTAGTGCGCTAGTTGCTTCATCAAAATATAGTATCTTAGGTCTATTGACAATAGCTCTGGCAATCATTAGTCGCTGTTTTTGACCTCCGGACAGCGTAGTGGCCCCTTCGTTTACAACCGTATGCATACCCATCGGCATTTTTTCAATATCTTCGCTCAAACCAGCTGCTCGAGCAGCATCCCAAGCATCCTCTATAGTCAAGTGAATACTGCTTCCCACAATATTCGAGAAAATATCACCGGACATCAACTGACCGTTCTGTAGTACAACTCCCAATTGCTTGCGCATACTACTAATATCCAAATTTTCCATATCCTGTCCGTTATAATATACCTGTCCTGTTTCCGCTTTTTCAAACCCTAATAAAATCCTTAGCAAGGTACTCTTTCCACTACCTGAAGGACCAACTACAGCTACATACTCACCATTCTTCACCTTACAGGAAACATCATTTAAAATTAAAGGACCATCTTCTTTATAGCGAAAAGAAATATGACTGACCTCTATTTCTCCAGTCAATTCGCCCGGATCAGACCTAGTCTCATCATACTCAGGCAAAGTTTCTAGAATAGGCTTAGCTCTATTAAATAATGGACTTATAACGTTTATCTTAATAAAAATATCTGAAAGGGATAACATGTGACTCATAAACCTAGTCAGGGCAGCATTGAAAGCAATAAACTTACCAGCTGCAAGCTCCACCCCGCTCACCTTAACCACTACATAATAAATCCCCATGGAAGTAAGAATCATAAAAACCGAATTAAATGAAATAAGATAATTCCCGATATTCTCTTTTCTAAAAGTAAGCTGCCTAGAAATACTAAATTGATTAGCCCACTGACTAAAAGCACGCTGTTCTGCCCCCGCCACACGAAGCTTACTAACACCATTTAAGAGCTGCAAAACTAAACCGGATATTTGGTTGTTTACATCTACCAAACGGCCTTCATAACGTACCTGCCAAAGACCTGCACCCAATGCTACTAGCACCCCGACAGCCACAAACATTAAAGCATAAGCTGCCAGCGTCTTATTATAATAAAAGATTTGAATTAGATAGAAAATAGAGAAAATACCTGCAAAAATTGTATTAAGAGCCATCCCTGACAAAACACTCCTAATTTGGCTAATACCCATAGCCCTCATTGCCAATTCTCCAGCCGTAAACTTTTTAAAAAATGTTACAGGCAAGGCAAGTAGACGATCCCACACTGCTGCTTGAATACTGCCTTCCATTTTCCCCTCTATCCTTTGCAAAGCAAAAGAACGAGTAAGTTCAAAAAGCATCGTTGTCATTGCCACTGCCAAGAGAAAAAAAATGATCTGTAAGAGTAGGTTCTTTTCTCCTTGTGGGATAACTGAATCGAAAATTCTTCCTGTCAGTTCAGGTGTCAGCATTCCTAACAACCCTCCGCCTAAGGACATTAAAAGAATAATCAGCAAATCCCTTTTCCAAGTGCTTTCCAAACCAAATAGCATCAAATCTTTAAAGGTAATAATTTTACTAGGAAAAGGCCGATAAAAGCTATAAACTTCTACAGCCAAATTCTCAGCTATTTCCGTAGTGACTTTCACCACGCTTTTATCCAGAGGGTTATAAAGCGAATATTCGCCTGGTGAAGCAGGTACCAACGCTACTGGATGCTTCGTTTGTCCTTGAAAAGCCAAGAAAGAACCATTATCTTCCTTCCACCAATTCCCCTTTAAAGCTACCCTTCTTAAGCGCATCCGGGAGGCACGAACAATATCTCCCAACGGATCATTTGATTTCTGTTCACCTTTCAAAGAGGGAGGCAGAATGACTTCGCAGCCCATGAATTTACCCACAACAACACAGGCCTCATATAAAAGACTTCCCCCAGGTTCTGCTACAGGAACAGCAGCATATTTTTTATCGAGAACACCGGCCAGCTGGACCAAAGAATTCTCCAAATAAGTGTTTTGGCCTTTAGCTTTTTCCCAAACTTCCTTTTTTTCCTTATTTCTTATCTTTTGCCAATCTTCTACCGCCCGTTCTACAACTCGCTTGTGCAATCCAAATAGAAATTCGACCAGATCTCTCGCCTCTAGATTAATTACGTTTTCTCTTTCTTCATCATGCATAAATAGCTTTAGGCTACTTAACCATTGAAGCACATTATTAAAAAAAAGATTTTTATTCTTATTTTTAAGAATATGTTGTAAGAATACTTCTTCTTCCAACTCAATCAACTTTGTACCAGGTAATCCTACCAACAATGGCGTACACTGTTCATCCTGTGAAATTAATAAAGGCAATTCAAAAATAATTTTTCCCTGTTCCACCTGAGTAAGTTGTTTCCTGGGACCTACAGGTGGAGCTCCTGGAAGAGCCCTAACAAGAAAAATATCAACCTTTCCCTCTTGCACAAACCAAATCCGTCGCGAGGCCCCCATAACTAGGGGCCTATTTCCTTCAGTACTTATTATTTTTCCTATATCTAATATATTTTTCAACAAAGTTCCCCTGAGCCTCCCTTCCTGGCTTAACCAGCATTAATGAGGTTAGCATAGTGACCCTCGCAATTTATTAATTCTTCATGTGTCCCACGTTGCATGATTTTACCGTTTTCCAAAACAATGATTTCATCACAATCCCTAATGGTACTCAATCTATGAGCCACTATTATGCAAGTACAACCCCGGCGGCGGATATTCTCATCAACCGCCTTTTCCGTTAACGGATCAAGCGCGCTAGTAGCCTCATCCATAATAAGAATATTCGGTTTATTTACCAGGGCCCTAGCTATTTCCAGACGTTGCCTCTGTCCACCGCTAAAGTTATTACCACCCTCTGCCACCTCAGTATCATAACCTCCTGCACGAGAAGCAATATCGTCATGAATGCAGGCATCTTTTGCTGCTTGAATCATATCTTTCTCAGATATACTCTTATCCCATAGTGTAATATTGTCTCTTATGGTACCACTGAACATACTAATATCCTGATCCACAACCGCCATAGAGGAATTTAAGACAAGACGAGGAATTTCCTGTTGATTTTTATCATCAAATAGTATTTCACCTGACCATGGTTGGTAAAGACCTCCAATCAGTTTGGCAATAGTAGATTTACCACTCCCTGACCCACCTACTAATGCTACGCGAGAACCTGGATTTAATTTAAGACAAAATCCTTCAATTAATGGCTTTTCTAAAGGGCTGTAGCCAAAAATTAAATCTTTAATTTCCACAAAACCTGCTAATCTTTCACAGCTCTCCTCTTTCAATTCTAATTTATCTTTTTGCACTGAAACATCCAGCGGATACTTGAACACATCATCAAGCCTATTCATATCTGCTTGCATTTCTTGTAATCTGCTCCCCATACCCACAAGTTCACCTACAGGACTCAAAAAATTAAACATAAGAAGCTGAAAAGCTACGAGGGAACCAATAGTCAAATTCCCTTTCATAATTAAGAAACCACCAAACCCCAAAACCAAAGTATCTGTAACAGCAGTAATAAAGGTAGGTAACCTCCCCAAAATACTGCTAACACTTCCCATTTCTTGCTGGGCTACCAAAACCCGTGCTTGGCTACCTGCCCATTTAGCAAAGTAATCTGATTCCGAACCTGTAGCTTTAAGAGTTTCAATAATCTGCAAGCCAGACATGGAAGCCGACATAAACTTGCCTATATCTTGCATCATTTTTCTATTAAGATCCACCCTTTTTCCTGAAACGTATTTTAAGTACCCGATATTAACTCCTGCCCCCAATACCCCAATCAAGGACAATGGCACGCTATACTGTAGCATCATTAGGAAATAAAACACTATCATAACCATATTCAAAACTGTTGTAGCCAATTCCCCCGCAATAAACTGCGCAACCTTATCATTGCTATCCATACGGGAACTGATATCCCCAGCATATCTTTGCTGGAAAAATTCAACAGGGAGTCGCAGAACATGCCACAGGTATTGGCCTGCCATAGAAAGAGACAATTTTTGCTGTAATTTTAGCAGGTAATGTTGGCGCAGCCAGGTCAATAACATAGTAACTAAGGCAGTTACTCCCATCCCATAGAGCAAGGCTTGTAGCCATTCTATCTTCCCCCCCAACAACACATCATCAAGGAATATTTTTGTAAAGACAGGCACTATTAACCCCGGTATC
>JBAYAL010000071.1:0-6787 GCA_041669825.1 Eubacteriales bacterium
CCTGTCAATATGCGACCTCCAGATAAGACCATGGCTGGGAGCTATCATTCCAATATCCAAACCACCAAGCTGTTCAAGGGCCTTTTGAACCTGAGAACTGTAGAGAAGAACTATATTTGCATAGTATTTCGCAGCTTCCTCTATAACGATATCTAGGGGCAAATTATCATCAAATCTTTCTGAAGAAGCTATATGTTGCCCAAAAGCATCATTGGAAAAAAGAATCCTGTCTTCTTGCAAATAAGTTACCATATTGTCAGGCCAGTGCACCATTGGAGTATGAACAAAAGTTAGATTTTTTTGTCCAATATTCAAAGTTTCTCCTGACTTCATGGCTTTGAAATTCCAATTTTCCCTGTAATGAGCTTTTAAACCTTTTTCACCATTAGGAGACGTTATTATCTGAGCCTTAGGAGCAACTTGCATAATACGGGGTATTGAACCTGAATGATCCATCTCCACATGATTAGAAACAATGTAGTCTATTTTAGACGGATCTACCACTTGGGAAATTCTTTCCACCATCTCATCATAAAGATAGTGCTTAACCGTATCCACCAGTGTAATTTTCTCATCAACTATAAGGTAAGCATTATATGTTGTTCCCCTCTGAGTAAGATAACCATGAAAGTTACGGATATCCCAATCAATTCCTCCAACCCAGTAAATATTTTCAGCAATTTTTACTGGCTTCATCAGTCAACCACCTCAAACTGATCTTTAGCAACTCCACAAACTGGACATACCCAATTGTCAGGGATATCCTCAAATTTTGTCCCTGCTGCAATCCCTGAATCAGGATCCCCTATTGAAGGATCATACACATAACCACAAACTGTACATACATATTTTTTCATATTATTTTCCTCCTTTGATAATTCTTTTTTCTTAGCCTCTGCATTTATTTCTTTATTATTACCACTTACAGGAACTACCCCTTTTTTTAATAAATGGTACAGAGCATAAGTCATAGGTTCTGCCTCACCATAAAGTGTTTTTGCATTGAGTACCTTCCCGATAAATACAGTATGTGTTTCAACATCCATACTTTCTATTACTTCTGCCTCCAAATAGCCAATACTATTTTCCTGTAGGACTGGCACTCCAGTTTCACCAATTAAATATGGTATTAAAGAAAACTTATCCAAATCCCTACCAGATTTAAAACCAAAATGGCCAATTAAATCCATTGGAGCATAATCAGATAGAATATTAACTGAAAATACTTTGCTCTCCTTAATAAATTCATGGGTTAAATTATTTTTATTAATACTTATTGCCACCGTTGCAGGTTCTGAAGATATTTGAAAAGCAGTATTGGCAATTTGTCCGTTTATGAGTTTTCCTTTTTTAGATGTAATAACAAACAATCCATAGCTTAATTTGCGAAATATTTTTGAGTCAACAGCCATTTTGTTACCTCCCTATCGAATATTGATTAAATTCTAATAGTATTATTTACTATATTAAACATTTATCTATAAAATCCTTCAACAAAATTCTTTTTAAGAACTTTTATTGATAAATACTTCATTATCTTAGTTATTATTATATTTTAAGTTTATATACGTTTTTTTGTAATCATGAAAATATAAATAAATTCCCGCTTCAAAATATACTCCTTCTGTCCGCAATGATTTTAATTTTATAATAATTAGAATATTCTCCACTAATTAATCATACTTCTCAATATGATTAATTATAAAGGAGGATTTTTTATGAATAATTTTACTAATTTTGATAAGATGATTACTCCCACGATAATTAAAATTCTTTTTTTAGTGGGTTCAGCTTGTTCTATTATTTTGGGGTTTATATCTCTGTTTAGCGGTATTGCTGGAGGAAGTGGTTCAGGCATTTTATTTGGACTAATCTGTATTATTCTTGGGCCAGTTTTCACAAGAATTTATTGTGAATTGCTTATCATTATTTTTAAAATTAACGATACTTTAAATGAAATCAACGAGAAAATAGACAATTAAATAATCCTATTTGTTACTTACGCAAAAAAAAGGCTGCATTTTTAGCAGCCTACAAGGAGGAGTTATATGGAGATTAATGATTAAGAAGTATTTATCCTAAATTTTAAGGATACCAAATTAAGATTTTACCAACCATTTAATTAAATGATTCCACTTTTATCAATCTTTGCTTTTACCTTTTCTATATGATTCAGCTAGTAATTGCACTACATGTACCACGTCTCTTTCAAGTCCCGCATTCACTATTCCACTGGTGATTTGCAGACGGCAGGCAGGACATGCTGTTGCTACTGTATCGCAATAAGTCTGAGCAATATCTGCCACTTTTCTAGCCCCAATCTTTTCAGACATCTCCGGATAAACTATACAAAATGAACCAGCCATTCCACAACAGCGTCCAGGTTCTTTCATTTCAACCAGCTTTACTCCAGGAATACTTTTTATAATTTCTCTCGGCTCTTCACTAATCCCTTGACCTCTATTAAGATGACAAGGATCATGGTAAGTTACTCTTTTGTCTAGTTTTCCCAATCCTTCTTTTTTAAAAGGAACAATTTTTACCAAAAACTCGTTAATATCATAAGATATTTGGCCCCATTTATCTGCTAGGGCTTTATATTTGGGGTCATCCTCCAAAAGTTCGCTATATACATGTTTCCAGGCAGTTCCTCCTGAAGAACAGGATACAACTACAGCATCTACTCCCATTTTTTCAAATGCATCTAAATTTCTTCTGGCCATATCTCTTGAATTTTTCACATCGCCATTGACTGAAGCCGGAATTCCGCAACATCCTTGTTCTGGGGGTATTACAACTTCTACCCCATTTTCAGTAAGAACCTCTACTACAGCTTTACCTATATCCGTATAAAAATAATTAGCCATACAACCGGTAAAATATCCTACCCTCATTTTAGGATTATCTACTTTTACTACAGTAGGATACTGAGAACGGAAAGTCTGTGGAGCAAGATTCGGAAACACCTTATCTCCAAGGCCAATATCAACACGCATTCGAGTACAGTTATTCCTATCCTCAATTTTCTTCAAAGCAATGACCTGATATGAACTTCCAACTTTCATTCCAAAATCGAATACTCTCTGAAGCTTGAGAGCTTTGAAAACAATCTTCTTAATAGGATGAAGCCCTTTTTTGCGGGCAGCGAATGCACGGGCTGCTAAAATTATTTTATCTGACCTTATTGTATTAGGACAATTATAAACACAAGCCATACATGTCGTGCAGAGCAAAAATCTATCTGAAAGACCTTTAGTCATTTCTAAATCGCCGTTCAAAATTGCACTAGCAAGACTTATTTTTCCTCGAGCTACTCCTGCTTCTTTTTTTGTTTCTTTATATATTGGACAAACCGCCTGGCAGTTTCCACACCTTACACAACGAAACGCTTCTTCTTTAACTGATTCAAGCGATGTATAAATACCCATTTTCATCCCTCCTAATAACCATTTTTCAGATTAATTTTTTGGAAGCTTAACCATTTTACCAGGATTAAGTAGGTAGTCGGGATCAAGGGCTTCTTTTATTCTGCGCAGAACATCAACCCCAGCGTCTCCAAATTCCAACGACAGGAATTTGATTTTCCCAATTCCAATACCATGTTCCCCTGAAAGTGTTCCTCCAAGTGCAAGAGCCTCATGGAATATTTCCTCTACTGCTTTATGCATTCTGTCAACTTCATCTTCATTTGTAGGATCAATTACAATTGTAGGATGAAGATTACCATCTCCTGCATGTCCATAAGTGGCAATAAACAAATCATATTTCTTGGCAATCTTTCTTATTGCCTTAATCATTGCTGGAATATTACTTCTGGGAACAGTAGCATCTTCAAGCACTGTAGCAGGTTTAACCTGCCCAAGAGAAGGCAAAGCATTACGACGTGCAAACCATATTGCTTCACGCTCTTCTTCAGTATTCGCTACTCTTATTTCTACCGCTCCATATTGATTACAGATTTTTTCTACTAGAGGAGCTTCTCTTTTTACTACTTCTTCATACCCATCAACCTCGATAAGTAAAACTGCTTCAGCCTCAAGAGGCAAACCGCAATGAGTAAATTCTTCTACCGTTCTAATTGTAACATTATCCATAATTTCCATTGTAGCAGGAATAACCTTATTTCTTATAATTGCAGAAATAGTGTTTCCCGCCTTATCCAAATCATCATATACAGCCAACATGCTCTTGCGAGACTCAGGAGCAGGTATTAATTTCATAAGCAATTTTGTAATAATGCCTAGGGTCCCCTCGGATCCAGTAAAAAGAGCTGTAAGGTCATAACCTGAAACATTTTTAACAGTTTTTCCGCCCCACTTAATAACTTCTCCAGTGGCAAGAACTAATTCCATACCCATTACATAATGTTTTGTAACACCATACTTCAGGCCTCTAAGACCTCCTGAACACTCCGAAACTGATCCAGCCATCGTTGCTGTCAAAACTGTCCCAGGATCAGGTGGATATATAAGTCCATGTTTTTCTGCTTCTTTGTTAAGTTCTTGAATAATTACCCCTGGTTCTACCCAAGCGCAAAGGTTTTCAGGATCCATTTCCAAAATTTTGTTCATTTGAACCATACTGAGAACAATCCCCTTATTTATCGGAATTGCTCCTCCGCTAAGATTTGTACCTGAACCTCTTGGATAAATTGGTATATTATTTTTTTTAGCAATCTTTACAATTTCTACAACCTGCTCAGTTGACCCGGGCATTACTACAACATCAGGCATAGTGCTTTCTACTGCAGCAGTACCATCGAAAGAATAAGTAACCAGATCTTCTTTTTCACTTAGTACTCTTTCTTTTCCCAAAATTTTTATTAATTCATTTAATACTTCTTTTGTGAACATATACTAATCATCCTCCTTATAATGACTTTGGTGGTCTGACCATCATGTCATTGGTCATCACTCATCTGTTGTCACTCATTATACCTTGTGGGAAAGATGTTGTAAATATTATTTATCAAAATATTTTAGTTTTTTTCAAATTTTTTGATAAATAAAAAGAATCCGTCAAATCGCCTTGATGAATTCTTTTTATTTGATAAAGTTGCTACAAATTAAAGCTTATAAATTAATTCAAACATACAGTTTCTTTTGATTTTCTTCATATTTTTTTCTTTCTTGTTCCACTTTAACCAAATGACTATACATAAGACTTCGCGCAAGCTGGCTTTCCTGATTTACTATAGAAATATAAATAAATTTATGCTCTTCAAAAAGTCTCTGCGTTGTTCCCGAATTGCCCGACATCCAAAGTGCACGGGTAACATGAAGTGTTTGTCCAACAATATCCTGGACAGTATTCATCAGTCGATCCAGTAAAGGATTCTTACTCGCTTTGGCAATAGCTAAATGAAAAGCCAAATCGTGTTGAATACTATTTTTTGCCTCTGGGAGATCTTTTTCCATTTTCTCTACTATCTTGCCAATAGCTTCAATATCTTCATCATTTCTCCTTTGGGAAGCAAGATCCACCGCTTCCATTTCCAACGCTTTTCTAACCTCCAGGATATTCTGAAGCTGGTTCTTTTCCATTAACATTATGAAGCTTAACGGCTCAATAATCGCATTTGAAGGAGATTGTTTAATGAATATCCCTTCCCCATGTCTGATTTCTAAAATACCTGTAAGACTTAAAGCAGATAAAGCTTCCCTAAGTGAAGTGCGACTAACCTGAAACATATTAGACAATTCCATTTCTGTTGGTAGTTTATCCCCTGAATTAAGCTGTCCCTCTAGCATGAATTGCTTTATTTGATCAAGAATAATCTCTTTGGTACGTCTACTTTTTATCGGTTTTATTTCCATAAAATCATCGCCTTCTATTATCTATATTTAATAATCATTATTCTTAATATCTATTCCTATTATAGTAGGGATCTCTATTTGCACGGATATTTGTAGGATGTCTTACAATCATTTTATTGACATACGCCAAGAATGTCAAATATATTTTGATATTTATTCTTAATTTATCAATTATTAGTCACAAAACTCTATTTAAGAGAATTAGGCGTGTTTTAAATATGTTTAGAATATCAAAAGCTCATTTTACGGAAATTACATACTGTATACGCTTATGATAAGAATTAGCATCGTCTATATATTGTGTATTTAAGAGGTAAAAGGTACTTTTGACACTTAAATCAAAGATAGTTTTAAAATTTTATAATCCACTTTGTATAATTCGGGATAAATATCTATATATTCAGCCAAACTATTAAAAAAACAAGAGGTGAATTTATGTTTCTCCTTTTTAAACCAAAGTTAATAATTCTTTGTACACTTGTTAGTGCGCTTGTCATTTCAGGGATTACATATGCAGCACTCGGAGATAACAATCTATCTAATGGTATGCGCGGATCTGAAGTTACAGAACTCCAGCAACGTTTATCCATGCTAGGTTATGAGGTAGGATCTACAGATGGCATATTTGGCCCAAAAACCGACTCAGGAGTACGCCTTTTTCAAAAAGAGCATGGGCTTACTGTTGACGGTATTGCTGGCCCCAATACAATTAATGAACTCAAAAAATTAACAGGTGAAAGTTTAACATCCGGCGGAACATCCATTGGTTATAAAAATACTGACGTAAATCTTCTGGCACGTCTTGTAAGTGCCGAAGCTAGAGGCGAACCATACAGAGGGCAAATAGCAGTTGCTGCAGTAGTTATGAATCGGATAAAGAGTTCGTCCTTCCCCAATAATGCAAGAGATGTTATCTATCAACCCAGTGCATTTACTCGTGTTAACGATGGGCAAATTAATCTTTCACCAAC
>JBAYAL010000072.1:0-6751 GCA_041669825.1 Eubacteriales bacterium
CAGCTTTTAGCTCCGTACCACAAGTATTAACAAAAAATATGAGTAGAAAAAATAACGAGATTAGCACAAGATATATCTTTCTAATTTTAATAAGATAGTTATGATTTAGTTTCAAAAAGAAAAACATCATATCACGCCCCAAACATATGTTCTATCTATAATACAAATTTACTACGAACTGGTGTTCGTGTCAAGGGCAATCGAACATAGGTTTGCATTTTTTATAATTAATGTTAAAATAATTATAAGTTATAACTATGATAGGAGAAATATTATGACATCTGAGTTAACTAATCGACAAAGTCAAATTTTAGATATAATAAAAAACAAGATAGCCACTAACGGCTATCCTCCTTCAGTTCGTGAAATTGGTGAAGCTGTAGGCTTAACATCAAGTTCTACAGTCCATAATCATCTGACTTCTTTGGAACAAAAGGGCTATATTCGAAGAGACCCAACCAAACCAAGGGCAATTGAAATACTCAATTCTTTTAGCGATGTAAATACCAGAAGAATTGTTAATGTTCCCATTGTTGGGCAGGTAACAGCTGGTGAGCCTATCTTAGCTGTAGAAAACATCGAGGATTATTTTCCAGTACCAGCAGATATGGTTAAAAATGATACTGTTTTCATGCTCAATGTCAAAGGCGAAAGTATGATTGAAGCTGGTATTCTAGATGGAGATTTAATAATTGTCAGACAACAAAATTCTGCCAATAACGGCGATATTATTGTCGCTTTATTAGATGAAAAAGCGACTGTAAAACGCTTTTTCAAAGAAAAAGATATAATAAGACTTCAACCTGAAAATTCCAGTATGGCTCCAATATATTCTCAAAATGTCTCTGTTCTTGGTAAAGTAATAGGTGTTTTCAGAACAGTAGTATAAGAACTCGATATTTGTTAATATCAAGTTCTTATGTTTTACTAATTCATTTTTGAAGTATTTTTGAAGTATCCCAGCTATTTTTCTTCATATGGGAAATTAATTAAAAAACATTGTTTAATTAATTTCCCTATTTTTATTATCCTGATAATTTTCCATACCTAATTGTATTAACTTATTCAGTAGTTCTGAATACTCTATACCGCTTGCTTGCCAAAGTTTTGGATACATAGAAATTTCTGTAAATCCTGGCATAGTATTTATCTCGTTTACATAAATACTACCATTTGACGTAACAAAAAAGTCAATTCTACCCAATCCTCTTGCATCTACGGCCTTAAATACTTTTTTTGCATATGATTGTAGTAGCTTAATTAGTTCTGTATTTAATTTTGCAGGAATAATTAGCTTAGAGTCATTGCTTTTATATTTTGCTTCATAATCATAAAAATCATTAGATGGAATTATTTCTCCAGGAATTGAGACAATAACATCGTCATTGCCCAATACACTCAATTCTATTTCTCTTCCCTTTATACCCTTTTCAATAACTAGTTTTTTATCATATTTAGCTGCAAATTCTAAAGCATCTGCAAGTTCTAATTTGTTATCAGCTTTGGAAATTCCAACACTTGAGCCAAGGTTGGCTGGTTTAATAAAACATGGATAGCCTAGCACGGATGATATCTTATTAACAATATCATCTTTATTTTTATTCAATTCACTTCTAAGAACTGTCAGATATGGAAGTAAAGGAAGCCCTTCCTGAAGAAATACAGCTTTCATCCTATCCTTATCCATTCCCAGTGATCCACCCAGCACTCCTGAACCTACATAAGGAAACCCTACCATCTCAAAAAGTCCCTGAATTGTACCATCTTCACCCTTCGGGCCGTGCAAAACAGGGAATATAACATCACATGAACCCTCATTTGGCAAATCTGAACCATTTATAGAAACAAATCTAGCTTTTTGCGGATCAAGCATAACTGTAACCTGAACATGATGTTTTTCAATTTTTTCGCTGCTATTAATCCATTCGGATGGTTTTACTCCCCAATACCAACAACCATTTTTAGTAATTCCAATTGTATATATATTATATCTTGAAATTTCCAGTGAGTTTACCACTGAATTGGCAGAGACAACGGATACTTCATGTTCACCTGACTGCCCTCCGAAAATAACTATAACATTCAATTTACTTTTAGACATATATATTTATCCTTTCTTAAAAAATCTATGTTAAATTATATAAACAATTTCTAAGTTATATATCCAAGAAACCAAAGAAAACTTGAAATTCCTTTATCGGGTAATATTCTACAACAACTCTCCCATAAATACTTTTCACAGAGAAACATCCTAAGGTTCTAGAATCAGCCCTGTCTTTTCTATCATCATTTAATAAAAAGATTTGATTTTCCGGTACTGTAATTGGCCCAAATGTATCTTTCATCGATTCTACAACATATTTTTCATATATTAGTTGATTGTTTACGTAGATATATTGATTTTTAATTTCAATTGCATCACCTGGAAGCCCAATAACTCTTTTTGCAGTCAGTTGCTTGTTATTGCTTACGATAAGTATACTTCCTCTCGTGAAAGAAGATTCTTTATTAAATGTTTTTATACATACTTTATCTCCAGTTTGTATCGTTGGACTCATAGTATTATCAGTAATTTCATAAGGCTGGAAAAAATAAGTTCTAATAAACCATGAAAGAGCAAATAGAATTAGGACAATCTCCAGAATATCTGAAACAAATTTCAAATAAATCTTTATTTTCTTAGCCATTCGTTCACCTTTTTTGTATTGCATTTGGACCTAAGACTCAAGTATTTCAAATTAGATTCTTCTCCAGAAGATTTAATGCAGCCAAAATATTAGCATATTTAACATAAGTATAAGATATTGCTCCCTGCATATAAACAATAAACGGTTCTCGTAAAGGACCATCCCCTGAAAATTCGCTTGTTGCCCCCTGAATAAAAGTTCCTCCGGCCATAATTACTTCATCTGAATAACCTGGCATTTCACTGGGAATAGGAAGCACATATGAATCAACCGGCGAGCCTTTTTGAATTCCCTGACAAAAAGCAATCATACCATCTTTGGTTCCCAATTTGATCGATTGAATAATATCTGTCCTTTTCTCTTCAGGCTCAGGAAGGACTTCAAATCCAAGCTCTTTCCAAAAGGCAGCACTAAAAACAGCTCCTTTTATTGCTTCTCCAACTGTTAACGGACTTATAAAAACACCTTGATATAATAATCTTAAAAGATCCAAACTTGCTCCCACTTCACTCCCAACTCCAGGAGCAGTAAATCTATTAGCAGCCAAATCAACCAAATGTTTTTTTCCGGCAATATACCCCCCAGTTGGAGCAAGAGTTCCCCCTAAGTTTTTAATTAAAGATCCCGCCATCAAATCTACCCCAACATTCCCAGGTTCTTTATCTTCAACCAGTTCTCCGTAACAATTATCTACAAAAACATAAATGTGTGGGTAGTTCGCCTTTATGTATTTTACCAATTCCTCTATTTTATCAATACCAAATGAATATCTCCACTCGTAACCATTAGAACGCTGAATTGTAATAAGTTTTGTTTTAGCAGTTATTTTAGAAGCGAGCAAATCGTATTGAATATTGTTCTTCTCATCAAGAGGTATAGCTTCAAATTCTATTCCATAATCCGCTAAGGTTCCTTCCTTATCCCCTTTTAAGCCAATTACATGCTGAAGAGTATCATAAGGCATTCCTGTTACTGAAATAAAATGGTCACCTGGCCTTAAAATTCCAAACAATGCTGAAGCAATAGCATGAGTCCCTGAAACAAACTGATGCCTGATAATGGCCGCTTCCGTCCCCATTATATCAGCTATAATATTATCCAAAGTATCCCGTCCTACATCACCTAATCCATAACCTGTTGATCCCTGAAAATGATAAGCAGATACTTTAAATTTTTGAAAGGCATTTAAAACTTTAATATGGTTTTTCTCAGATATTTTTTCTAGATATTCCATTTGAATACTTAATACCTGTTCTGCTTTGTTTACTGCCTTTTCAATTTTAGAAGGCAATTCTGTAAATGATGACAATGACTTTTCCTCCGCTTTATGAAATTATTTTCCTTCTTAATCGAGTATTCATCTTCATTGTAAAAATTAATTGTAGCTTTAAACTATACTATTATAGCATATTGCTTAAAAATATTGCTAAAAATGCATACGAAGCTATCTTGGAATAAATTTGATCAATTCAAACTTATATATTACCAAATAGTACCATTTTATATAATCTTACATATTATATAAAGCATACCAACGAAAATCAAGGAGGGATACAATATGTACGGAAATAGCGCGTTTGGTTATGGTGGTACTGGTGCTGGAACTGCATGCATAGCAATCGTAATTCTTATTCTTATTGCTTTAGGAATATTATTTTAAGTTCAAATATCTACACTAGATAAGGAGGATCTTCAATATGATATTTAATACTGATGGACTCCAAGAAAATTGTTTATGCGGCATTGCAATTGTTGCAATTGTTATTCTACTCTTAATCGCAATGGGAATAGTTTTCTAATTCTTATAAGGCAAAATACTAATAAAGCTCGGGAAAAATCCTGAGCTTTATTTCTATTTTATAAGCCAATTAAAACTATATTGTATTTTTCTAATATCTTAAACTTGAAAATTAAGATTGGTTTAAGTGTCAAAAATGGATTTTGCCATTAGACTGCGCCCATACCGGGCGCACATGAAAAAAGACAGAAATGTTTTCCTCTGTCTTTGCTTACGCCTTATTTAAAAACTACATCCATTTTCCCATTTGTTATTTCAATCACTTCTGGAATATCGATTTTGAACTCGCCTATAACAGTTTCTCCGTCTGAAGCATAGAGAGGTATGGTTCTTAGAGGACTATTCTTCATTTTCTCCATATATGCAACAGCTTCCTCTGGATTATTGGGCTGATTTTTGTTTAAGTCTTCTAATTTTATATATCCGTCAGTTCCATCTACACCTTTTGCAAGAATTAAATCCGGTTCATATCCAGTAATAGTAACTTCGCTATTTGACCCGTATGTCTCACCATTCTTATTGACTGGAAAAGTTGGTTGTTTAACATCTTGAATAGATTGATCAGAATTGCTGCTAGCTGTTGCTGGAACAACAGTGCCATAACTTAATGCCCCTACAATAAAGCCAGCAATAATTGCGATTGGAACAATTAATTTTATTCCATACAATTTTAAAAATTTCATCTTTTTGCCTCCTTAATAATACAGGTATGGAGTGTAATTTGAGGGCTTCTCGGTATAGTCACTGCCATTATACATTTTGCAAGAACCTTTGCTTCTATAATATGTCCCCGAAACATTATAATATCCAGTCATAGATCCTATTGAATATACGCTACTAGTATTGTATGACCAAGGACTGTACTTTACGCATGTTCCTGCTGAATTATATACATAACAACTAATTCCCTCATAACCAACTGGAACAACACTATCAATACATGTGATACAAGAATAGCCTCTAGCACCATAACTTGTAGTTTCGACAAACCCGTTAGAGGTGTAAGTATAACCATAAACAGTTCCTAAATACGTAGTAGCGGATGATACACTCTGTGCCATCGCAATGGATGAAAATGAAAGAAAGACACCCAAAACAAAAAACAAGGTGATAATTTTAGCTTTTTTGAACATAAGCATTTTTCTCCTTACAAATATCTATTGGTGTGAAAGTTGAGTTAATAAATTCAAAACATAAACATCACTTTCTTTCCCAAAAACTCAAAGTAGAATATTTTAGTACTATTCCACTTTGTCATTTAAGTAGACAAGAAAGTATAAAAAATATTACAAGTTTTTTTACAAATGTTACTTTAGTCCTATGTAGGTTCACATTTCAAGTCTAACCCAAGAAAAGAATTTGAAATTCTAAGCATAAAGCAGAATAAGGGATGATGACTCTAAAATCAGGGGGTTGAACCGACATTTTCCATTGTTCCTGTCTGTTTAATTATCGCTCCATAAAACAAAGTTAGCTTAAAAACTTAAGTTTAAGCGTCATTGTATAATTCTTACAAATTTATATTATATTATATTTATCAAAATGTAAATAATTTCAAGCTTAATATATTAATTCTAAATCTAATACTCCTAAAAACTTTCTTGACAGCATTTAAGAAAATGATAGAAGCTATGTCTTTTTAATGACAAAAAACATAGCTTCTATCATTTATTGCCTGACAGCAGATTATCTTAAACAATTACATTTTATATCTTATCAAAAAACAAGTCACACTGCTTAATTACTATTAAATCTTCCCTAGAAATATCTTTTTGTTTATACAGTCTTACAGCCTGTTTGCGAATGGTTTTTTCAATAATATTTCTAACCATTCTTGCGTTTCCTTCATAAGGATTGGACAAAACTTTTCTTTCCAACATATTCCTATATGCTTTTTTCCCTTCCAGCGAAAAATTATACTCCCTGTTTTTCAACATTAATTCTCCTATGGATACCAGTTCATCTATCGAATAATCAGGAAAATCTATATGTATTGGAAATCTAGATCTTAATCCGGGATTGGTCTGAATGAATTTTTCCATTTCCATTCTGTAACCAGCTAAGATAAGTATAAGGTTATCTTTATGATTTTCCATAGCCCTTACCATAGCATCTATAGCTTCTTTGCCAAAATCCTTCTCCCCTCCCCTCGCAAGGGAATAGGCTTCATCTATAAACAATACCCCTCCTAGGGCTTTTTTTATCTGCTCACGTGTTTTCTGAGCGGTATGACCAATAAACTCTCCTACCAGATCAGCCCTCTCAC
>JBAYAL010000073.1:0-6727 GCA_041669825.1 Eubacteriales bacterium
AAAAACTCTTTAATTGCAGCTACAACAGGTCTAATATTTATTAATACCTGCGGAGTAATCCCCTCAACATCTTGAATAGTCATACGTTCACGTACAACTCTTTCCATTCTAGACAAACCAATTCTAAATTGATTTTGCAGAAGTTCCCCTACAGAACGAAGTCGCCTATTACCCAGATGATCTATATCATCTTTATGTCCATCACCACTAATTATCCTGAGCAATCGAGTTACAGAAGCAATAATATCTTCTCTTGTCAAATTACGTACTTCAGTAGGTATATCCTGTTCTAATTTTTTGTTCAGTTTATATCTTCCTACTTTTGCTAAATCATAACGTCTTGGATCAAAAAATAATGATTCTAGTAGAGAACGTGCACTCTCCACTGTTGGGGGTTCTCCAGGACGTAACCTCTTATAGATTTCGACAAGGGCTTCTTCTGTAGATTCTGTATTATCTTTTTCCAATGTTAACCTAATATTTTCATTATCATTCAACAATTCCAGAATCTGACCATTGCTAGAATAACCAAGAGCCCTTATCAGAACAGTTGCTGGAAGCTTACGCGTTCTATCCACCCTTACAAATAAAGCATCATTTATATCTGTATCAAATTCTAACCAAGCACCTCTATTGGGAATAATAGTTGCCCCATACAAATTTTTCCCGCTGGCATCAAGTGTTATAGAATAATAAACACCAGGCGAACGCACAAGTTGGCTAACAATTACGCGTTCCGCACCATTAATAATAAACGTACCCTTATCAGTCATAAGCGGAAAATCACCCATGAACACTTCTTGTTCCTTAAGTTCACCTGTCTCTTTATTTAACAACCGAACTTTAACCTTTAAGGGAGCAGCAAATGTAACATCACGTTCTTTACATTCTTCTACTTCATATTTTGGTTCACCAAGACTGTAATCAATGAAGTCCAGAACAAGATTACCAGTGAAATCCTGAATAGGAGAAATATCGCGGAACATCTCGCGCAACCCCTCAGCCATAAACCACTTATAAGAGTCTTGCTGAATTTCAATTAAATTAGGCATTTCCAGAACTTCACGCAATCTAGAATAGCTCAACCGTTTACGAGCCCCAATTTTCAAAGGATTAACCATCTACACTTCACCTTCCAGTGTTTTATAATAAATATGTACATAAACAACCAAAAGCAAGGCTTTCGCTCAAAAACCTCGCTTCAAAATTCTATGGAGCTAAATGGAATGAAATTTAAACATCCTCATTATTATCTCCCAACTTTTGATATGTATATGCACTTGAATCACAGTGACATTTTTTAATTTTAACAACATTATACTCATATGTCAAGAATATTTTATCCTTATTTAGTAAAAATTATGTATTAAACAAAAAGATAATGCTGATTAAATCAACATTATCTTTTTATACATCAACTGACTAAACGAAGAAGTATTTATTTTACTTCTACTTCAGCACCTGCTTCTTCAAGTTTAGCTTTAATTGAATCAGCATCTTCTTTAGTAACTTTTTCTTTAACAGGGGTAGGAGCTCCATCGACAAGAGCTTTTGCTTCTTTAAGACCAAGTCCTGTGATTTCACGAACAGTTTTAATAACATTTATTTTTGATTGTCCAGCGCTAGTGATAATAACATCAAATTCAGTTTGTTCTTCTTCAACAGCAGCAACTGGTGCTGCTACTCCTACTGCTGCTGCTGGTGCAGATGCAGAAACACCAAATTCTTCTTCAAATGCTTTAACAAGCTCTGAGAGCTCAAGAACGGTTAACCCTTTGACTTCTTCAATAATATCAGTAATTTTTGACATTTTAATTATCCTCCTTAGTAATCTTCCATTTTTTTAATAATAAATTTACTTTAATGCAATTATATTTTTTTCAACACTATGCTTCCTGTTGTTTGCGAACTTCTTCAAGAGCATAAACCAATTTGCGCAGTGGCCCCTGCAGAACATTTGCCATTCCTGTAAGAGGAGCCTGTATCCCTGCAAGAACTTGAGAAAGAAGAACTTCTCTTGACGGCAATTTGGCCAATTGACTTACCTTTTCGAAAGTAACAACACGGCCTTCAAGTACGCCAGCCTTAATTTCCAAGGCTTTATTCGCTTTGCTGAATTCAACTAATATTTTAGCTGGTGCAACAGGATCCTGTGAAAAGGCAACTCCTGTCGGTCCTTTTAAATAAGAGTCCAAGCCTTCTATCCCGAGTTCATTGGCAGCCCTGCGTATCATAGTATTTTTCAATACTTTGTAATCTACACCAGCCTGACGCAATTCCACTCTTAGTTTTGTATCTTGGGCAACTGTTAATCCCCTGTAGTCAGCAAAAACAACTCCAGTTGAATCTTTGAATTTTTTCTTGATGTCTTCTACCACAATTTGCTTTTCTTCGAAATTTGGCATTTTTTATTCTGCACCTCCTTCCAATTGGTACTTTAACAACTAAAAACCTCCGCTGTATGCAGAGGTAAAGAATACTAGAATTAATCTAATAAATTCTAAAAACCTCGGCAGGATTATTATGCTATAAGCCCCTGCTGTCTACAGCGATGTTATTTTAAATTGTTTATACCTTTATTTAAAGCCTCTGGAATATTTTTATAATATTTTCAGAGGATTAATTTTCACTCCTGGTCCCATTGTAGAGGAAACCGTAACACTACGGACATACTGTCCTTTTGCTATTGCTGGTTTAGCTTTCAGAACTATCTCAGCAATAGTACGGTAATTTTGAATAAGCTTTTCCTCATCAAAAGACGCTTTACCAATCGGAACATGTATAATACCGGCTTTATCAGCCCTGTATTCGACTTTACCTGCTTTAATTTCCTTGACAGCTTTTTCCACATCAAAAGTAACAGTACCTGTTTTTGGATTTGGCATAAGTCCCTTTGGACCAAGCAACCTACCCAATTTACCAACAGTTCCCATCATATCTGGAGTTGCAACTGCAACTTCAAAACCAAACCAACCCTGTTTAATTTTTTCCACATAGTCTTCAGCACCAACAAATTCTGCTCCAGCTAATTCTGCTTCCTTAGCTTTTTCTCCCTTAGCAAAAACAAGTACAGTTCTTGACTTGCCTGTGCCATTCGGAAGAACAACAGCTCCACGAATTTGCTGATCAGCCTGACGCGTATCAATCCCAAGCTTAAAAGCAACTTCTATTGTTTCATCAAATTTTGCTTTGGCATTCTTTTTTACTACTGCCAACGCTTCTCCTGGTTCATGCAAAGCCTGGCTATCATAACTTTTCAAAGCCTCAGCATATTTTTTACCTACTTTAGCCATTTTCTTACCTCCTTGTGGTGATCGGGATTTTCCCTCCCACAATTTTCCGCCTATTAGGCTTCAATAATTTCGATTCCCATACTACGGGCTGTACCTTCAATCATACGCATTGCAGATTCAACACTGGCTGCATTTAAATCTTTCATCTTGGTTTCAGCAATTTCTTTAATTTGGTCTTTATTTACTTTACCAACCTTTTTGGTATTAGGTTCCCCTGAACCAGAAGCAATGCTTGCAGCTTTCTTAAGCAACACAGCTGCAGGAGGAGTTTTAGTGATAAAAGTGAAAGAACGATCTTCATAAACCGTTATTTCAACAGGAATAATCAAACCCACTTGATCCTTAGTTCTTTCGTTATATTCTTTACAAAAGCCCATAATATTTACGCCGTGCTGACCGAGCGCAGGACCAACTGGAGGTGCAGGATTAGCTTTGCCTGCATTGATAGCCAATTTAATCAAACCAATTACTTTTTTTGCCATATTCACACCTCCTTTATATAATATTTAGCATATATTCAGTCAAGTTTTTCAACTTGCCCAAACTCAAGTTCAACAGGTGTCTCTCTTCCAAACATAGATACTGCAACTTTAACTTTAGCCTTATCTTCCAATATTTCTTTTACAACACCGATAAAACCTTCAAATGGTCCTGATACTACGCGAACTGATTGACCTACTACAACATCTATTTTTGCTCTAACTTTTTCAAGCCCCATCTGTCGTAAAATAGCAGCGACCTCGTGTTCCATAAGTGGAATAGGTTTTGTCCCACTTCCTACAAACCCAGTCACTCCTGGCGTGTTTCGCACCACATACCAAGAAGCATCAGTCATATCCATCTCAACTAAAACATATCCTGGAAACACCTTGCGTTTAGTGACCTTCTTTTTACCATTCTTTATTTCAATTTCATCTTCCATTGGCACAAGAACACGAAAAATTTTGTCTTCCATATTCATGGATTCCAAGCGTTTTTCCAGATTTGTTTTGACTTTGTTCTCGTATCCAGAATAAGTATGAATTACATACCAGTCATTTGCCATTTATTAAAGGCCCCCTTATATTCTAACCGGGAATTAACTTAGCACATAGTTTAATAAAAAGGTCAGTCCACTATCTACAACCCATATTAAAAGAGCTACTATGGCAACCGTCACAAATACAACTGCAGTATATGTCAACAATTGCTGACGTGTTGGCCAATGCACCTTTTTAAGTTCATTCCATACTTCTCTGATGTACTGTGTTCTTTTACCTACGTTCTTAAACCTACTAAAGAACCCATTAGACTCAGCTTTTTTCGCCACTGCCATTCAATCACATCCTTATTCGCATTCACGAGTAATCGTAAAAAAGTATTTATTTTGTCTCCTTGTGAACAGTATGAGCTTTACAAAATTTGCAGTACTTTTTAACCTCTAAACGGTCAGGATCATTCTTCTTGTTTTTAATTGACTGGTAATTTCTATTTTTGCACTCAGTACAAGCCAAAGTAATTCCTACACGCACTTTTGAACACCTCCCCAACAATGGCATAACTAGATATTATTTGCAAGTCGCACAGAATAATCTAACACAAAAATAAACTTTTTGTCAAGGTTGACAGCAAGAAACATTAAATTTCATTATTTTTCATCTATTATAACTCAAAACAGTATAATAACGCTATATATTATTATTACAATAATTCCTAGCATAAGTCCATATTTTTAAATCATAGACTAAATTAGCCCCAAAAAATCTCGAGTACCTTATTCACGTAGAATGAGACTAAGAATTATATAATTTGCCGTCTTTCTTTACACTTTATATCATATCATATCATACCTTCTCTTAAGTTATAAATATTTTGATTTATAAGTCAATAATAGCTCAAATTCGACTTGATTAAGCTTATAGTATTTTAAACTAACCCCTATGGTCTTAGTTCTTATTATTAAAATTAACCAAGTATGTTATAATTAACATATTACTCAATATATTAAATTGCTATGCAATTATTCCCATAATAAATACAACATAAAATTAATATTAAGTAGAGGTAAATTAACATGAATCACCCTGTATACAAAGACATAATAGACCTTCATTCTCATATTTTTCCTCATAATATTGCTGAAAAAGCTGTTAATGCAATAGGATCTTTTTACGACTCTCCAGCGCATGGAAAAGGAACTGCCGAAGACCTCATCGAGTCTGGGACAAAAGCCGGAATAGGCTACTTTGTAATCTCATCGGCTGCAACGACACCCGAACAAGTAACTTCGATCAATAATTTTATTACAAAGCAAAGCGCCACAAATAAACAATTTATTGGATTCGGTACAATCCATCCTGGATTTAAGGATCCGGAAACAGAAATTACGCGAATAATGTCTAATGGGCTTAAAGGCATAAAGCTCCATCCTGACTTCCAAAAATACAACATAGACGACTCTTCTATGTTCACCATCTATGATTTCCTAGAGAAAAACAAAATACCTGTCCTCTTCCATATAGGCGACTACCGCATGGATTACTCTAACCCTATTCGTTTATCTAAAATACTGGATAGATTTCCCCACCTAATAGCTATTGCCGCTCATCTCGGAGCATACTCTGTATGGAAAAAGTGTAGCAAAGTCCTTATTGAAAGAGATGTATATATTGACACTTCAAGTGCTCTCATGTACATAGATAAAGAACAAGCCATCGATATTATCCGAACCCACGGGGTTGACAAAGTGCTTTTCGGATCAGATTATCCCATGTGGTCGCATGAAACAGAACTGAACAGGTTTTTAGCCCTAGGACTTTCCGAAGAAGAAAACCAAAAAATATTGTCAAATAACATGAAAAAAATATTGAATATTAAATTGTAAATATAAAGTCTTTACTCATTCAAAGTTATTTTATCTATTGATAAAGCAAATATGCAAAAACATATTTGCTTTATTTATGTGCAAATGATAAATCTATAATATAAAAAATATAAAAAATATAAAAAAGAATATAAAAAAGCTTACAGAATAATTTTGCTGTAAGCTACATTTTTTTTGGTTGCGGGGGCCGGATTTGAACCGACGACCTTCGGGTTATGAGCCCGACGAGCTACCACTGCTCCACCCCGCGACGTTTTATTAAGTTGTGTATTAAGTTGTGTATAAAATGGTGGGCAGGGATGGATTCGAACCATCGTACCTTTCAGAACAGATTTACAGTCTGTCGCCTTTAACCACTCGGCCACCTACCCGATTATTGGAGCCGACGATGGGACTCGAACCCGCAACCTGCTGATTACAAATCAGCTGCTCTTCCAATTGAGCTACATCGGCGCTGACCACTTACGAAGTATATCAGATACATTTTATTAATGCAACACTTATTTAAATTTTATTATTATAATCTCATATCTACCCTCTATGTTCCAAATATCTTTCCAATTTTCTTTTC
>JBAYAL010000074.1:0-6717 GCA_041669825.1 Eubacteriales bacterium
TTATCTTATTCTATCATCATATGCAATATTATATGTTTAACTATTATCTATGCCAACAATCATTAAGGTTATATTAGTTGCTAAATTATAATCCACAGGTACTGCCAACTTGCTATTATCCTTGCCAAAAATTGCCCTTACAATCGGCCTACTAGGAAAATCAACATTTTGTCTAACCACATTGCCTTTTTGTCCATTACTGAGCCTTACTCCACTTCCTGTTGGATAAACAGCTATCTTTTTTACAAAATGCTGAACTACTAATGGATCAAACTGTTTCCCAGCATGAGCAAGAATGTATTCATAGGCTTCATAGGGCTGAAGCGCTTGTCTGTATGGTCTCTTACCCGTTAATGCTTCATATACATCTGATACCGCAGCTATTCTACCAAACAAGTGAATTCCATCCTTCTTAAGCTTTCTAGGATAACCACTTCCATCCCATCTTTCATGATGCTGAAGTGCAACATGCGCAGACAGAATACTGAAATCCTCATTGGTTTTAATAATCTCATATCCTCTCAAAGAATGCTTTTTAACAATTTCATATTCTTCAGAGGTAAGCTTTCCGTTCTTATTAAGAATGTCTAAGGGGATTTCTATTTTACCCACATCATGCATTAACACACCAATTCCTAAATCTCGCAAGGTATTATTTGTTAGGCCACAAGCTATTCCAAGCACAAGAGCAATAACAGTTGTATTTATTGAATGATGATATGTACAATTATCAAAACCTCTAATATTAGTCAAATTACTCAACACATCAGGGCTATACAGCATTTCATCAATCATTTGATTAATTATATTTTTTACGGAATCAACAGCATCATCACTTAAACCATTACCCATTTCTATTTGAGCAGTAATACTTTTTATTGACTTATAAGCTTCTAATCTAGTTTCTTCAGAAACAACCGTACCAATTTCAACATCCTCAAAATCAGGATCTTCAATAAAAATAACATCATGTCCCAATGAAGAAAGTCTATTTATATACCTTTCAGATAATTCTACGCCAGAACGTAATAATATTCGTCCTTCATAATCTATTATATTTTTTGCCAGTATATTTCCTTCTGCAACACTTTGGATACTGACAAGTCTCATAGTATTTCTCCTTTATTGCCAATAGAATTATAATTATTTAGTATTCATTTTAGCATAAATATTCATTAACCAAAACTACTTATTTTCAATAAATGTATATATTTATCTGGAGATAAGATTATTATTGACAACTATCTAACTGTGAAATATAATGTAGTCTGTGACGCGGTCGTGGCGGAACTGGCAGACGCGCTAGATTCAGGTTCTAGTGCTCGCAAGGGCATGGAGGTTCAAGTCCTCTCGACCGCACCAAATAAAGGATTTTAGAGGTAAATTGAGTAATCAATTTGCCTTTTTTGTTTTTAAAAACGAGGGGGAAACAAGGGGCTGGCAGACTGTCACTTCCCTGTCACTATCACGCTATTTTAATGTTACTTGTACTTCTTTCCCAAGGGATCTGGCAACCTTAGACAGAAAATCCAGGGATGGATTATACGTTCCGCTTTCCAGTCGGCTAATATTTGATTTTTGAGTCCCAACCCGAAGCGCCAATTCTTCCTGGGTAATATTCTGGCAGTTTCGAGCTTCAATGATCTGAGAAATTACATCATAGCGCGGTTTTAGTTTTTCGTACTCTGCTCTGAATTCTTCATCTTTCATTAAAAGCCCTTTTACTTCGGAAAGCTTAACTCCTGCTTTACTCATTGTCACACCTTCTTTCGTAATCTTCTTTGTAACGCACTGCTCTTTCAATTTCTTTTTGCGGGATCTTTTCTGCCTTTTTTGTGAAACCATGGAGCAGTACAAAAGTCTCCTTACAGTATGTGAAATAGAATATCCTACTAATGTACGATGCAAATTTGATTCTCAATTCGAAAAGACCTTTCCCTTTAATAGGCTTTACATAAGGTTCCCTTAATTCTGCTCCATGCTTTTCCAGCAGTTCTATTTTACTAAAGGCTTTCGCCCGCATTTTTGCTTCCAATGATAGCAAATAATCAAGCACGGGAATATCTCCGTTTTCCTTTTTATAGTATTCCACTTGCCAATCCATAATACGCTTCCAACCTTAATATATGATAACTAGATTCAAGTAATAATACAAATATAATACAAATATAATACAAGTATAATACAAGTATAATACAAGTATAATACAATGGTGCAGCGGGATATCACACTAAATCCTTTGGATTATCACCCTATTTGTTCCTGTCAGCCTGTCAATTTGTTGAATAGTATATTCTACTTTTATTTTTTTATCCTCGCTGCTCTTGGCAGGATAATCACTCCTATGTCAAATACAACTTATGTTTTTGTTTGTGCCAATACCCCCGTCCAGCCACTCTCACTCAACTGGCTGGAAGCCCTTCCTAAAAATAAAGATTATTTGTTGCTATTCTTTTGATATATGTTAAATGACTGTCCCTTTAAAAAATTGAACGTATTAAGTTGAATAAAACCGGCTTTGTCTAGCACTTCTTGTATTTCCGTTTCTGCTGTGCAGTGCCCAGCTCGGCTTACATAACTGCCTTTCTTGTTTGGAAGCCATTCGACAACTACAACTCTGCCACCTTGTTTGAGAACTTCATTAATATCGCTAAAATAGGAAACCGAATCTGAAAGGTGATGGAATACATTCCTCAAAAAAACAAGATCACAACTTTCCTTTTGCAAAGGGCATCCATTACCTTCTCTGATAATGCTTTCAACATTACAAATATGTTGCTTTTTCATGGATTTATCTACATATGACAGTAGTTTTCTGTTTGTGTCCACAGCAAACACCTTGCCATTTTCTCCAACAGCTTTTGCAAACCGTTCCGAAAAATATCCACCCCCAGAACCAATATCTGCAACAGTCTGTCCTTTCACTATTCCAATCGATTCGAGAAGCTTTTGGGAATCTTTTTTTGCCCTATTGTTGAGCATTATTGCTCGTATCTTTGTCAAGCACATTATATTCTCCCTCCTCATCATTTGAATTCTTTGGTCATTTGAGTTCATATTAATCAAATTCTTTCCTATGTTTTGTATACCTGCTATACGCTTATTTTAAAAAAATAAATCTTAGATTAATTTGCTTATTATTAATTAAGGTGGTTTCGCATAATTAATGTGTGTATAGGGTATAGCAGCTATACTATTTCCGTAAAAAAATACTACGCTTGTTAGCACTAGCATATCATTATCGATCTTTCATAATCATAATTCAATATGTTCTTCTTTTTCAAAAATGTCAATTCGCTCGTCAAGCAAGTTGAGAAAACTTTTCAGAAACGCTTTGTTTTCCCCTGTTGCATTTTCGAGTATACCATTAAAAAGCTCATCATATTCCTGGTGTAGCTTTTCATGATGCAGATATGCAATTTCACCTTTTGAAGTCAGTCTTAGTACGAGCCTTGACAAATTACGCGGATCGGTATCTTTGATAATCATACCCTTATGCTCAAGCTTCATAATAATCTGGGGAACTGCGCCTTTCGTCACGCCCAACATATCTACCAAACCCGTCACGTGAATACCTTCGTTCTCTTTGATGGATTTGATCATGTGAATTTCAGCTCGGTATAATGGATGATCCGTCCCATAATACAAGGGGACGGGGGTGGTGTCACACTAAATCCTTTGAATTATCACCCTATTTGTTCCTGTCAGCCTATCAATTTGTCGAATGGTATTTTCTACTTTTATTTTTTATTCTCGCTGTTCTTAGCAGGATAATCATTTCTATGTCAAATACATCTTATGTTTTTGTATGTGCCAATACCCCCGGCAGGCTGTCATTAAATTATCGTTGATACTCTCTTCGTCTATCGTGCCTTTAAATGGTGGATTAGCCAAGACAATATCATAAGCAGAGGAAAGACTGTTCTGTTGGGAAACGCTGTCCACATAGTCAATATGGGGCTGTGTGATCGAATGGAGCATCAGGTTCATAGCAGATAATCTCAACATTGTCCTATCTGTATCAAAGCCAGTGAACATCTCTCCTGCAAATCGCTCCCATTGCTCAGTTGTCATTTCTGACTCATAGTTTCTCGGAGGTATTCAGCAGATGAAATACAATTAAGACATAAATTAATTGTGGAAATTTATGTAAATAATTATCAACGTTAATTCTACTAATAGTCTTAAAAAACGATCTTCAAAATTGGCAAAAATTCAATTCTTACAAAAGCCGAACCGTATTTTATTTCTTTAAAATGTATTTCAAAAGTCTCAATAATAGATTACAATAATTGTTAAATATATCACCTTCTTTTTTTATATTTGATATTAACAAAATGCTGATATTACTGAAAGGAGAAATATTAATGTTAAGTGTTGCTTTAATTGCCCATGACGAAAAGAAACCAGATATGATTAGATTCGTAAGTAAACACAAAGATATCCTAGCCAAATGCAAATTAACAGCTACTGGAACAACAGGCCAATTGATTGAAGATCAAGTAGGGCTAACTATAGAAAAGGTATTATCTGGACCAAAGGGTGGAGACCAACAGATCGGTAGCAAAGTTTCATGTCAAAAAATAGATATTGTGATATTTTTAAGAGATCCCTTAACAGCTCAACCACATGAGCCGGATATATCAGCTCTATTAAGACTTTGTGATGTCCACAATATCCCATTAGCTACAAATTTAAAAAGTGCTGAAATTGTTATAAATTATATTAAAGACTTATTAAAAGATTAAGTATATTTTTTTCATAAGCACAGACTCATATTGCAAAGCTGTCTTACTTTTAGGCAGTTTTTTGTTTTTTATTTTCATATTAAAATATATTTTCTAAAGCCATTTAAACCTAACCATTACTTCTAGGTTTGATATCTTTAAAATCAAGAGTTATTATTTAAGATGTATAAATCAAAATCGCAGATATATCAAAATAAACTAAAAAAGTTAGTAATATAAATAATTCTTTAGGAGGCCTTAATTATGAGTAAAGAAAAAATTCTACTTCATTCCTGTTGTGCTACCTGTGCAGGTTATTGTATAGATAAATTATTATCTTTAAATTTTGAACCGTGGTTATATTTTTATAACCCCAATATCCACCCTGAAGAAGAATACCTCAAAAGAAAAGATGAACTTCAAAACTACGCAACTAAAATGGGACTGCAATTCACAGAAGGAAAATATGAATTAGATAAATGGATGGACACAACTAAAGGACTAGAAAATGAACCTGAGAAGGGAAAACGATGTATCCAATGTTTCGATCTAAGACTAGAGCAATCGGCTTTATTTGCAGTTCAAAATGAAATTAAATATTTTACAACAACTCTTACAATTAGCCCTCATAAAAACAGCCTTACAATTCTTGATTTAGGGCAAACCATAGCTGAAAAATATAATTTAATTTTTATAGAAGAGAACTTTAAAAAGATGGATGGTTTTAATAAAACAATGGAAATAGCTAAAAAACAGGGTTTTTATCGTCAAAATTACTGCGGATGTAAATACTCTTTCAGATAAATTATATTTCCTAATAATATTAAACTTTTATAAAATTAATAATCAAAAATAATAAAATTTACAATATTTCCCCTAATAGAGGTATTATAAGAAATTTATCCAAAAGTTAACTAGATAAATTTCTCTATATACGTTGACTTTAGAGCCTTTACATGATAAATTTTTACTGAAGAGTCTCTAGATAATTATTCTCTAGGTTATACAATCTAGTCGCAATTATCTTTTGACCTTGCGCAAAAAGTCCCCGGACGCGGGGGCTTTTATTTTTTACCTAAAATTCTGTGTAAATAGAAACAAAAAAGCACTCATTTACATATATTGTATTGTATTACAAAATATTCCATTGGGAGGTGTCGAGATGTCATTAGGAACAACAGGAGGATGCTGCTGCCCACCTAGTTGCTGCGGAATAGCTATAGTTGTAGTTATTATCTTACTTCTTATTGCTTTAGGTATCGTATTTTAAATAACAATTATTGGTGTAATATCATCATAAGTTAAATGGTTCTTATAAAGGAGTGATATTTATGGGTTACAATTACTGTTGTGTAGGAAACGGAAATTATGGTTCTAGCTATGGATATGCAGTTGGTAATAGTGGTGTAGGTACAGCTATCATTGCCATCGCTATACTAATTCTAGTCGCCCTCGGAGTAATCTTCTAATTAGATGCCTGATATCAGATATCTAATATCTAATACCTGATACTATTATATTAAAAGCAAGCCTATTGGCTTGCTTTTAATTTGTCCTCCTAGGAATTAATTCTAAATATTTTAACAGTTGTTTGATTTTAAAACATACCCAATGATTACTTCTATTGACGATGCTAAAAACAATGATTATAATGCAAATTAGATTAGATTAGATTAGATTAAGTACTCATATTTTTCAGAGTAAATCTTTACACATATTTATTTTATAGGAGTAAACTTTATGAATGTAGCTTTTTTTCTAATACCTAAAAAAGATGTTGTATTTCTTAATAAAAATTCAACAATTAGACAAGCTTTAGAAAGGATGGAATTTCACGGTTATGCAGCTGTTCCGCTTATTGATTCAGAGGGACGATACGCTGGAACTTTAACTGAAGGTGATTTACTATGGAATCTAAAAAACACCTGTGATTTTTCTTTTGAAAATGCAGAAAAAATACGTCTTTCACAAATCAAACTTCGAACTCAAA
>JBAYAL010000075.1:0-6673 GCA_041669825.1 Eubacteriales bacterium
ACAAACCTACCCTTTTCTTTCTTCCCAAATATCCCCCTCCTATTCCCCGGGGTCTCCACAAGAAGAATTGTTTCCCTTCCCGTTAGACGGAGGGCAACTGTTTCCCGCCTAACCACCAAAAAAATAACATGATGGCTATCGCAGATTATAACTGCTCTCGTTCGTCTTCCATATGTTGCATCAATTAACACGCCCGCATCACGTGCTTCTTGAATTATACGTTTTATAGGCGCAGACTCAGGACTTATAATAGATATTATTCTATTAGCAGAAACGATATTTCCAAAACCAATATTTATTAATTTAATATCCAAATCAGAACCTCCAATTACTCAATATTTTGAACCTGTTCCCTTATTTTTTCTAGTTCACTTTTACCATCTACCACAGCTTGAGCAATATCTAAATCGTTGGCTTTAGAACCGATTGTATTAACTTCTCTATTCATCTCTTGAATTAAGAAATCAAGTTTTCTACCTATTGACTCCTCACTACCAAGAGCCTTTTCAAACTGCTGAATATGACTCCGCAATCTTACAAGTTCTTCTTCAATGGAAGCTCTATCAGCAAAAAAAGCTACTTCAACGGCCATTCTGTTTTCATCTAAAACTGCATCTACTGCAAGAGCAGCTATCCGTTCCTCAAGTCGTTCCTTATATTCGTCCACAACAAATGGAGCTCTTTTTGAAATAGCTTCAATAATATTAAGAAGAACTGCAATTTTACTGTTTAAATCATGGCAAAGTTTTTCGCCTTCTATTTTACGCATTTCCATTAGCTCAGAAAGCGCCTCTAGTAATGCTGTTTCCATCACAGGCCAAAGTGCTTCATGGTCTGCTTCCGGTTCTTCAACAACTAAAACCTCTGGAAGGGATACAAGTTTAAAAATATCTACATCATATTCCTTATTTAAGGAATTGGCCAATTCCTTCAAGGATTTATCATACGACAAGGCCAATTCTTTGTCAAGCTTTGCTATCCTCTTTTTCTCTTCTGTTTCCTTAACATTAACATATATTTCAATACGTCCCCTCGAGATCTTTTGTTGAAGAATTTTTTTCAGTTTTTCATCAGCAAAGTTTAGATTTCTTGGAGAACGAACTATCGTTTCCAAAAAACGATGATTTACTGCTTTTAATTCTATTTCAAATCTATATCCTTCTCCTTCAGATATTCCTCTACCAAAACCAGTCATACTTTTAGGCATATAATTCCACCCATCTTTCAATTCCTCACTATTTTTATCCGAATAAAATAATTATATATTTTCCTCACAAAAAAGTAAAACGGAGAACTTTTATCTCCGTTTTATTTAGAATACCTTAATTATATTTTTAAAACTCTAAATGTCCAAAATTGTCTTTAATTCTCTGCAGGGCTTCTTTTAATCTTTCAGTATCTACAGTAAGACTAAATCTCACATAACCTTCTCCTGCTTCTCCATATCCGTTGCCTGGCGTAATTACTACACCTGCTTTTTCCAAAACAGCCTCCGCAAAAGATTCCGAAGTAAAGCCTTTCGGAACAGGCACCCATACGTATATTGCTGCTTTAATTTTTTCAAGATTCCAACCAATACTGTTCAAAGAATTGATAACAATGTCACGACGTTCCTGATATACCTTCGTTACTTCTCCAATGCACTCCTGAGGACCAAGCAAACCATTAATAGCTGCAACCTGAATCGCCTGGAATGCTCCAGAATCAATATTTGATTTAACAGTCCCTAGAGCTCTTATTACCTCTGCATTACCTGCTGCCCAAGCTATACGCCAACCAGTCATATTATAAGTCTTAGACAAAGAGTGAAATTCAATTCCAACATCTTTAGCCCCAGGTATCTCTAAAAAACTAACCGGCTTATATCCATCAAACCCAATCTCTGAATATGCACCATCATGACAAATAATAATGTCATACTTTTTAGCATATTCAATTGCCTTAATATAAAAGGCTTCATCAGCTACTGCTGATGTAGGATTATTGGGATAGTTAAGAAACATCAATTTTGCTTTTCTGGCAATATCTTCAGGAATTAAATCGAAATCAGGTAAAAAACCATTTTCTTCCTTTAAAGGCATTTTATATGATGTGCCACCTGCCAACATACATCCGATTTCATAAACCGGATAACCAGGATCTGGGACCAAAGCCAAATCCCCAGGATTTATATAACATAAGGAAATATGAGCAATACCCTCCTTAGACCCAATAAGAGTTACAATTTCTTTTTCAGGGTCGAGTTCAACTGCTCCATGGCGTTTATACCACTCAGCAACAGCAGCTCTAAAATCATACATTCCTACATAAGATGGATACTGGTGATGTAGTGGTTTATAAATTTCTTCGGCCATTGTATCAATAATATGTTTCGGGGTAGGCATATCTGGATCTCCGATACCCAAACTTATTACATCAACCCCTCTTGCTTTTGCGTTTGCTATCTTTTCATCAATTCTTTTAAAAAGATAAGGGGGGAGTGCTTTGATTCTGTTCGCTAATTCAACCATTGATGATCCTCCTTAAATGTTTTTTTAATATTTTATATAGCAAAAAGTCATATACACTATTGCTTAAAGCGATTATAAAAATCAACTTTTGTCATAGTAGACTATTTAGCCAAGGTCTCTCCTTTAAATACATAGGCTGCTGGTCCTGTCATATACACATGGTTATCCTCGTTCCAATTAATCTTCAAATCACCACCAGGCAAATGAACAAGAACATCCCTATTCGTCCTTCCTTCAAGAACTGCAGCAACTACTGTAGCACAGGCACCCGTTCCACAAGCAAGGGTAGGCCCTACTCCCCGCTCCCAGACCTTCATTGTAATATCATCTAAATTATTTACTACTACAAATTCAACATTCGTTTTTTTTGGAAAAAGATCATGTTTTTCAATTACAGGCCCCAACTTAAAAAATTCATCTTCACTAAATTCTTTCCCAAAAATTATACAATGAGGATTCCCCATAGAAACAGCAGTAAACACTAATTTTCTACCCAAAACTTCAATACTTTGTTTCACTGCCATATCCCCCCCTGCAAGAACAGGAATATTGGAGGGCTTAACACATGGTTCACCCATATCAACCTTTATACTCTCCACTAACCCTTCCGTTATCTCCATTTCCAGAGTCAGAACACCTGCTAAGGTTTCCACTGTAACTCTGGAATTTCTAATATATCCGACATCATATACATATTTGGCAAAACAACGTATACCATTACCACACATTTCAGCTTCAGAACCGTCAGAATTAAATATTCTCATTTTTGCATCTGCAATTTCAGAAGGAAGCATGACTATTAATCCATCTCCACCAATTCCCAACTGTCTATTACAATACTCTACAGCAAGTTTTGCATAATTTGATTTTGGTGAAAAAAGAAAATGATCTAGGCAAATGAAATCATTCCCCAGACCATGCATTTTAACAAATTCCATATTACTTCCCCCTTTTTACATTTATTCTTAATTATACCTTCTATAAAAGAATACTATGCAAAAAGATAGGGGTCAACCTTTTATGATTAGCTATAGAAATATATACAAAATACTTTTTACTTTTTACTTTTTACTTTTTACTTTTAGCAATTAAACAAGTTGTTCATTCTTCCTTCTACCAGCATTTCTAATCAATTGTATAATACCTATAATCACTGTTGGTCCTCCAGACACCAAAAGCACTACTATCCACTGCCAACCCACCAAAGCGGTAGTTTTAAAAATAGCCTGAAGAAGTGGAAAATAGATAACACTCAATTGCATCGTAACTGATATGGAAACAGCAATAAGCAAAAATACATTGGAGAAAATCCCCACTTCAAATAATCCCCTCGTTTCTGATTTGCAATCAAAAACATGAAACAACTGGGAAAATACTAAAGTTGAAAAAGCCATCGTTCTGGCTGCCAACAATCCCGCGCCTGACCAGAGACCAAGTATAAAGACAAGTAAAGTCCCAAGCCCTATCATCATACCACGAATTAATATTTTATTTCCAAGACCTCTTGCAAAAACACTTTCATTAGGATTACGTGGATCCCTACGCATAATATCTACTTCAGGATTGTCTACCCCTAAAGCCATAGCAGGCAATCCATCTGTCACAAGATTTACCCACAAGATCTGAATAGGGAGCAGTGGAAGTGGAAGACCAACCAAAGTTCCCAAAAACATTGTCAATACTTCCCCTAGATTACATGAAAGTAAGTATCTAATAAACTTTCTAATATTATCATAGATTCCTCTTCCTTCTTCAACTGCAGCAACGATAGTGGCAAAATTGTCATCTCCAATTATCATATCTGAAGCTTCCTTAGTAACATCAGTTCCCGTCAGACCCATTGATACCCCAATATCTGCTTCTTTAACCGCTGGGGCATCGTTTACTCCATCACCAGTCATAGCAACAATCTGACCATTCTTTTTATAAGCTTTCACAATTCTGAGCTTATCTCTTGGAGCTACTCTAGCAAAAACAGAAATATTCATAACATTTTGTGCCAAATCTTCATCAGTCATCCTGTCTAGTTCTGTTCCTGTTATTACAAGATTATTTCCTTTTAGAATACCCAGTTCCTTTGCTACTGCTTGGGCAGTAAGTCTATGGTCGCCAGTTATCATTACCGGTTTTATCCCTGCTGCCTGGCAAATTCTAATTGCTTTCTTAGCACTTTGTCTAGGTGGATCTATCATCCCCATCAAGCCAACCAAGACGAGATTCTCTTCTACCTCTTCACTTGTATCTTTTTTTTCAACAGTCTTTTCAGCCAAAGCAAGCACTCTCAAAGCTTTAGATGCCATTTCATCATTTATTTTCATTACCTGTTTTTTGCGTTCCGAGGTCAGTTCCACTATTTCACCCTTGTATAATTCCCATTTACAAAGATAAAGCATAATATCAGGAGCACCTTTTACATATGCTTTTTCGCCTTCTTTACTTTTATAAACAACGCTCATTCTTTTTCGGTCAGAATCAAAAGGTATCTCTCCTATCCGCTCTTCCTTCCGTTCAAAATTTTCTTTCCAAATACCTGCCTTTGCTGCTGCAACAAGAAGCGCACCTTCAGTAGGATCTCCCTCAATTCCCCAGGTACTATCCTTAATTTTCCCCCTAAAAATACCTGCAACTTTTACCCCTTTTCTAGTCAATACTGCATTATTACATAAAGTTGCTACTTTCAAAAGAGATTTTAAAGAACCTTTATCTTTATACGGATCTGCTCCATGGTAATCTCCTTTGGGATCATAACCCTGTCCACTTAAAGTAATAACTCTAAAATCACAATATATTTGCCTTACAGTCATTTCATTCTGAGTAAGCGTCCCCGTCTTATCCGAACAAATAACAGTTGCACAGCCAAGGGTCTCAACAGCAGGAAGCTTACGTATAATAGCATTTCGTTTTACCATTCTCTGCACACCTACCGCAAGCGCTACAGTCACAATAGCTGGAAGTCCTTCAGGTATGGCTGCCACCGCAAGTGAAACCCCAGTAAAAAACATCTTATAAAAACTTTCTCCCTGCAAAATCCCTGTCACAACAACTACTACGCAAACTGCAACACTGATTGTGACCAACCATTTACCTAGCTGAGCCAACCTTTTCTGCAAAGGAGTTTCTTCATCCACCACACTCTGAATCATTTCAGCAATAACTCCCATTTCTGTGTACATACCAGTTGCCGTTACTATACCCTCTCCCCGGCCATTTACTACAACAGTTCCCATAAAACCCATATTCTTTTTATCCGCAATTGTTACATATTCATCAAATAAGGGATTGGCTGACTTAGATACACTCTGTGATTCCCCAGTCAACGCTGCTTCTTCAACCTGAATATTGGAAGTCCTCAGCCACCTTATATCAGCTGGTATTCTGTCCCCTGCATCGAGCAGAACTATATCTCCAATTACCAATTCTGCCGCTGGAATTCTCATCTCATTACCATCTCTGAATACCAACGCTTCAGGTGCTGTAAGAGAGCGTAGAGACTCCATAGACCGTTCCGCCTTGAATTCCTGAACAAATCCTAAAATGGCATTAAGCAATATAATCGCCAATATGGTTATCGCATCAGCTATTTCTCCTAAAAGCCCCGAAATCAAAGTCGCTACCATCAATACTACTACCATAAAATCTTTAAACTGCCCCAAAAACAAGAAAACCGGGTTTACCCCTTTTTTTACTTTCAGAGTATTATAACCATATTTACTTAACCTTCGTTCTACTTCTCTTTCACCCAACCCTTTATCAGGATTAACTTTTAACTCTCTGCATATTTCCTCACCACTCAGAATATGCCAGATTTGCCGCTGCATGAACTCCACCTCTTTTTTCAGCTATAATTACAGACTTATTCTGTTTAGTACATGCTATTCGGGTTGTCCAAAAAAAATAACCATAAAATATGCTATACTATACAATGCCTGATAATTAATTTGCCGAAAGGAAGATAGAAATGGCACTTGACAGTATCACACTATACCACCTCGTCAAAGAACTTAATTTAGAACTCATTGGAACGCGTATAGATAAAATACATCAACCAGAAAAAGATGAAATATTAATATTTTTACGCATTAATGGACGAGGCATTCGCCTCCTTTTAAACGCCTCTGCAACAACTGCAAGACTTCACTACATTGACAAAAATAAAATAAATC
>JBAYAL010000076.1:0-6656 GCA_041669825.1 Eubacteriales bacterium
ATGCGTAAAAATGAATCGGCAGAGGTTAAGAAAACGTTTACTGAGCAGTTCAATCTTAATCTTAATTTTGTAGATGTATCAGAGCGATTTTTAGAAAAAGTCAAGGGAGTAGCAGAACCTGAGCATAAGAGAAAAATTATTGGAAATGAGTTTATTCGTGTATTTGAAGATGAAGCTCGTAAGATTGGACAGATGGACTATCTTGTGCAGGGAACTCTTTATCCAGATGTTGTAGAAAGTGGTACAGAAACGGCTGAAACAATCAAGACTCATCATAATGTCGGCGGACTTCCTGAAGATATGCAGTTCGAATTAATCGAACCATTGCGTATGCTTTTTAAAGATGAAGTTCGGGAAGTAGGGTTTGAACTTGGTCTTCCTGAGGAAATAGTATGGAGGCAGCCTTTTCCAGGCCCTGGACTGGCAATAAGGATTATCGGCGATATTACTTTTGAAAAATTAGAAATTCTAAGAGATGCAGATGCAATAGTAAGGGAAGAAATAAAAAATGCTGGTCTACACCGTGAAGTGTGGCAGTATTTTGCAGTGCTTCCCACCATTCACAGCGTAGGTGTTATGGGAGACGGTAGAACCTACGGTTATCCTATTGTGCTTAGAGCGGTTACCAGTGATGATGCGATGACTGCCGACTGGGCCAGATTGCCTTATGAAGTGTTAGAAAACATATCTAACCGCATTGTGAATGAAGTCTCAGGGGTTAACAGGGTAGTCTATGATATCACGTCTAAGCCGCCTGGAACGATTGAGTGGGAATAGTTACTAATAACCTCCTAAATCCATTATTTATAAGGATTTAGGGGGTTTTATTTATTGTCATGCAGATACAAACCTTTCTCAAAACATTATATTATCTACACGACATCTAGTCTGACATATAGGGCAGTGGCTCCCCTGTCTCTTTGTCAAGCTTTTTGCATTAATTGGCTTATTGTGGTAGAATCGTTTAATGCCGAGTCGATTGATGCAGAAATATGTAGAAATGTTTAGAATTTAAGTGGAAAATAAAGTGTATTACTGAAAAAATCAGTCGGCGAACCAAAATAATTTTACAAATAAGAGAAACAACTAAATTATGTATGGAATTATATGGTAAAAAAATAATACATAAAAATATGTAAATTACTTAACATTGATTATATAACATAAAGGCATTCAATAACTGAATATTTTAGGAGGAAAAATGAATTTGCTTACCCCAATTACACATCCTTTAAGGAGGAAAAAAAGTGGTTAGAGAAAGAAGGATTAGAGGTTTCTTAACAATAGCTTTAGTTACATTCATGGTAGTAACACAGGCTATATGCGTAGTGACAGCTACCTTTGCCGAGGACAGGGATAAAGAAATCCAGCCAACAGTATTAACCTTGGAAACAACCGAAAATCAGGTATATAAGAAAGAATTTATAGAATTACTTGCAAATCAATACCATGTCGATGTAAATTATCTCAATTATATAGCAGAAGTAGAGAAAACTTTTGATCTTGAACCCTATGAATTGTTTGCCCTGATCTCTCAAGAGTCGAATTTTATACCCCAGACAAAAATGGATGAGGGTACACTCTCCTACAACACAACACAAATGAAGCTAGCGACTGCGAAAACAGCCTATATGGCGATCACCGAGTATTATAAGAAGGAAATTTCTTACCCAACACATGAATTATTGAAAGATGATAAATACTACGCGACAATGTTGGCAGGAGGATATCTAAAATATCTGCATGATACCTATAACAATAAATATGAATCTTATACAGCATATCGCTGTGGTATAAGCGGAAGGTTAGAATTCTATAATAAGAATGGTAATTATAAATCATCTTATGCCTTGAAAATAGCAGAGCTGAGCAGTGCGTTTGCAAAAGGAGAAACTAAAATCTAAAAACCATGATCCTACTATAATAATGGCTGATATAAGTTATCCCTGATTCAAAAAAAGGATCTTTACTCAAATGAGTGAAGGTCCTTTTTTAAATAGAGTAGGCAATATCGAATGTATAAAATTGCACAAATTGGTAGGTAAATGCCAAAATAAGATTTTGCGATACTACCTTTATTTGTTTTCATTTGTTTATGGCAAGAGAGATGAGTAGAGTTATAACAAATAAATTGAATATAGCCTCTGTTGCCTGTAGAATCTGAACCCCTGTTGTTTTAGGCGTAATTCCATAGGAGTCTCCGATAGAAATACTGCCTACACTGAGAGCTAAGAAAGATAAAAATTGTGATAATTTGTTATCTCCTATTGTTCCTGAAAAGCTGCAGGGAAATAGGGCGTAGCTGAGGTTGAAATTAGAGGCGAAAAATACAATTGTTATTATTATCGGTATAATTATATCGCAGTAGCTATTATGATCATTTATCAGCAGATTGTAAATATAGGCAGATGTTCCCAAGGTAGCAATAATGGCGTATATGTCAATAAAAAATTGGGTTTTTGGTTTTGAGCTGGTAAAGCCGATTTCATGAAGACGAAAACCTAAAAAAAATGAAGCTACTGTTCCAAAAATTACTGGAGTTAGTAGCAAGTAATCTGGGTCGTTTTCCTGATTCTGAGTCATGGCGGGGTTTGAGTAATTGTTTGAGGACTGAGATTTAGCTGAATTAGTAGATTGTGAAGAATTAACACAATTACTGGAATTCACATAATAAGGATTTGAATTTATTATGGGTAAGTATTGATAATTGTTCATTTAATCGCCTCCTCTTGGAGGTATTTTACCTCTATCCAATATATGTTAATAGTAGTTGGATAGTTAACAAGAGGCAAGAGAAGTCCCTGTCCCCTCGTCTTGCTATATTTTGTATAAGTACCATTTACAGGTATTTAGCTCATATTTTAACTCGAATATTTTTAGGATTCCGTTAATATTACCTTCGCATTTGAATATATACATTCTATTGCCGGCTATTTTTTCTTCGGTACGGGCAAGTAGACGAAGTATTTTTACAACTTTTTGTGAATTATCTTCTGTTTGAATTTTATATTTGATGGGATGAGGAATACCTTCTTTTGTAAACCAGGCTATTAATTCTATAGGTTTCATGTAAATTTTCATGCAAATCAACCTCAATATTAACTTTGTTATAATAGACTGCTCATCATGGGATATTCTTCAGACTCGATGACTCCTCCCATAATAGGACTTAACCCACTGTGTAAAAATGAAGAACGGAAAACTGCTTTTGATCCGTATTTTGAGCGGATAGTGTCTATAGTTTTGTCAAGGAGTCGTTGCTTCTCCAGCTTTTCTTCAAAAAGTGATGGTTGGTAAAAATTATTTAAACAGAGTTCGGATAATCTGATACCGAGATGGCGGAGTGGTTCGCCCTGCCATAACTGATCAAAAAGGGTGCAGGCTATTTCGTGGATAGCTGAGGTGCAGTCTGTAGGAGAATAAAGCTTTTTTTGATGGGAACAGAAAACGAAACCGTTGGTTTTAAGGGAGACTGATATAAGTCCGGCACAAAAACCTGCATCTCTCAGTCTTGTGGTGACAGTTTCGGTAAGGGAAAGTAGGATAAGATAAGCTGTTTCCTGATTAGTTACATCAAAAGATAGTGTGGTGGAGTTTCCCATTCCTTTAACTGGAATGGTTTTGTTGTTTCTTACGGGAGAAATATCTCGTCCATTGGCATAGTTCCAGATGAGAGTTCCATAGCTCTTTAGAAAGCGTTCCAGATAAGCTGGGGTTTGGGCGGCTAGATCTCCAATTGTTTTGATTCCTCGGTCCCTAAGCTTTTGGCTAGTTGCCCTACCAACGCCAAAAAGTTCATCAATAGGTAAAGGCCACATTTTTTTGGATATTTCTTCTGGAAAGAGGGTATGGACCCTATCCGGTTTTTGTAGTTCAGATCCCATTTTAGCGAGGAGTTTGTTGGTAGAGATTCCTATGTTTACTGTAAATCCTAATTCGTTTTTAACATGTTCTTTGATTTTTAAAGCTGTATCTACAGGGTTACCAAATAAATTATTCATTCCTGTAAAATCCAAAAAAAATTCATCTACTGAATATTGTTGAATAAGAGGTGAATAATTTTGTACCAATTCTTTAAGGGCTGTACTGCACTGGCGGTAAAGGGGATAATTAGGACTGACAATTACCAAATCAGGGCATTTTGTCCTAGCTGAGAACAGTGTTTCACCCGTTTGAATTTTAAATTTTTTGGCTGGGATGGATTTGGCGAGTATTATACCATGTCTGGTTTCAGGATCTCCTCCTACTGCTGAAGGGATGGTTCTTAAATCAAGTGAATCTCCTTGTTGGAGCCTACTGGCTGCTTCCCAGGATAAATAGGCTGAATTGACATCTATATGGAAGATAAGGTGTTTAGTATATTTGTTTATTAGAAACATCTCCAAACGCTCGAACATATATTCGTTAAAATAAATATAACAGAACATCTGTTCGGTGTAAAGCAAAAAATAGTACTGGAAAAACAAGACAATTATCAGTTGTATCACAATTTAATTAGCACTAAAAATTATTTTAAATATGTATTGAATAAAATCAAAAGCAAGATATTTGCAATATATTGCAAATATCTTGCTTTTGATTTTATTAAAGTTTTTGTTTATCATTGAACTGACATTAGCTATTGTTTTTGATAGAAAAAAGATGAGGTAGACTTTAAACCTAAATCAGTTTTGCCAAAAAGGTGTTCGGTACTGCCAGTAAATAGAATTCCGCCTGGGCTGAGTGAATTGGCAAATTTTTTGTAAAGGATATTTTTCGCATCATCTGTAAAGTATATAACTACATTTCTGCAGGCAATAAAATCGAAGCCCGTATCAAATCTATCTGTCAAAAGATTTTGTTTTTTAAAGGTAATGTTTAGTTTTAATTTGCTGTCAATCTGATAATTATTGTCTGTTTTTGTAAAATACTTTTCTACTACTCGTTGTGGAGTGCTTGTAAAATCACGTTCATTATAGAGGCCACTTTCTGCTTGTTTTAAGACATTGATATCAATGTCTGATGCTAAGATGCTGTATTTAGTGTAAGGGTAATGATCTTTCATGATAGCGGCCATGGTATACGGTTCTTGTCCAGCTGAACAACCGGCACTCCATAGTTTTAAAGATGATTTATTTTTTATTATTTCCGGTAGTATTTTATCTTTAAAGACATCCCATAGTTTAATATCACGATAAAACTGGGTTACATTTATTGTTAAATGTTTAAAGAATTTATCAAATAGTTGCGTATCTTGCTTGAGCTTTCTTAGAAAGCCATTGTAATCATTAGGAGAGTCGTGAGTGTTCATAAAGGTATTTATTCTGCGTTTCATTTGATTTTCTTTATAATAATTAAGATCTAGACTGCTTAAAGCAAGAAAATCTTTAATAAATTTTTCATATTTTAAATCTCTGTTTTCAGTCAAAACTCATTCCTCCATAAACTCTAATTATGCTGTTAAATCAACAATAAGTCCCTTGATTTCACCTATTTTAGCTAAAATTTTCATTGGTTCGGTGTTTTTATCCATAACTTGTTGTCCGAGTTCTTCTAGTACTTTATTTATTTTGGTGACTCTAGCCATTATCCTAGGTTGACCCATTGGGTCCCAACAGGATTCTTCTTGTATTTGTCTGCTTTGGCCAAAAGTTGATTTTAAAAAGTCTTTTATCATGTTTTTGAATTCCAGTAGGTCTTTAATAGATAAAGTTTGAACGAGTTCATTTCCTTTATCTTCTAATTTGAGTAAAAAAAGTTTAAGTTCTTCGTTTTGAAGTTTGTGTGTATGTGCTAAAATACTGTTAAAGTCGCTTTTGGCTTTATCAGATAAAGGTTGGAGTTCTCTGTCTAATGCTTTTGACTGGTCAGTACGGTTGATTCGTAAAGTCATAGTTTTTCCTCCAGAAAGGGTTTATTTAAAGATGAAAACACGAAGAACTTTCTTGAAATTATTGTTTGGAGCTTTTGCAGTGATACTTCCTTGGACAGTATTTCCTGATAAGATAGTAGAAAAAATGAACAATATTATTGGAGAGCCCCAAGCGATATTGGAATTTCCGCCCCCTTCAGAAGTTAAGTCTGGAATAGAGATAAAGGCCTTATCGCGTAAAGCTATAGAAGATATTGAAGTTCTTACTTCAGAAAATTTCGAAGGAAGAAGGGCATGTACAGCTGGTGATATTAAAACCGAAAATTATCTGGTGGAAAAGCTGATTGAAATAGGCCTTAAAGGATTTGGAAAATCGGGATTTGTTCAAATATTTTCCATTCCTCCAATGGAAGAAAGAATTATTAACGGCAGAGCTTTATTTAGAGCTGCGAAAACAGGATTAAGTATGCCATCGTCAAATGTGTTAGGAGGAATTGAGGGAGAAAACAAAAGTGAAATAATTATAATTTCTGCTCATTTTGACCATCTGGGAATTTACAAAGGAAATTTGTGTCCGGGGGCAAATGATAATGCTTCTGGGGTGGGCTGTGTATTGGAAGTGCTACGTCGTCTTGTGAAGGATGAATTAGAAGATGAAAAATTAAAGTGTACAGTTGTTGGAGTTTTCTGGGGTGCAGAGGAAATGGGCTATCTTGGTTCCAAGCATTTTGTGAAAGATCCTGTTATTCCTCTAGAAAATATTAAAGCTGTTATAAATTTGGACACAGTTGCTAATGGCAATAAA
>JBAYAL010000077.1:0-6629 GCA_041669825.1 Eubacteriales bacterium
AAATATGAATCATAAACAGCAGGCTCATAGGAAAGTTTTATTACTTCTCCTGTAATTGGCTTTTTATATTCAGATGAAGCACATTTTTCATGGGCAACAATAACACAGTATTCCATTCCTTCCATAATGCAATCTATAAATATATCATGATTAAACAAAGCACAAAACAAGGGAAGTTGATTTTTCAACACCTCAAGTTGAAGAATCTCTTCATCATCCAGTTTGGTATATTGTTTGCACAATTGCCTAAGCATATTTACACCCTACTTTCTTTGAAATAAAATTCAGGAATAATAATTTTTACACTTGAATTACAAAACCATTAATTCCTTATAAATATTCATTTTCCATATGATAAAGTTACAAATAATTAGTTACTTCCAAGAATTAATAATTCAGCAATTTTCTTCATTGGAACACCTTTTTTCATACTTAAAAGTCGTATATATTCATAGGCATCTTTTGCATTTATTTTTCTATCTTTCATCAAAATACCTTTTGCTCTTTCCACTAATTTTCTCTCTTCGAGTCTACCTTCAACTTTTTCAATTTCTTTTTTTAAGTTCGAAAATTCCACACTCCTTGCAACAGCCACTTCTATAGCAGGTATTAAAGAACGATCATCAATTGGCTTTACAATATACCCCATAACACCAAGAGACTTAGCTGCTTCAATAAATTTACTATCACTATAGGCTGTAGATAAAACTATGCACCCGGCAAGGTTGCCTTCCCAAATAACTTTTGCTGCGCTAAGTCCATCAAGTACAGGCATTTTTATATCCAATATGATGAGGTCTGGCGAAAGTTGGCTACAAAGACTTATTGCATCAAATCCATCCTCTGCCATACCAACAACTTCGTATCCGTGTTGCTCAAGACATTCCTTAATGTCCAAGCGGGCGATTGCCTCATCGTCTGCGATTACAATACGTACTCCCATTTTTTACCATTTCCCCTCTAGTCTAGTAAATTATCTTACACTCTAGATTTTTATAGGTATTTATAAAAAAATAAAAGCTTGATTCCCTACAAAGGAGAACTAAGCTTCGTTACTTTTCACCTGACACGCCGTTGAATCAAGTCCACTATTCATTTATATTTGCATTCTATCATTGGATATCCTCATTGTCAATGAATTCTGTGTTGTTTGATTTCTTATTTTCTCCAAAGATATTGTACTTATGCTTATTTAGAAATTATTCAATAAATTCTAGACCCACTAATTAAATATCATAATAAAAACCAGATATCTTTCTTGGTGCTTGACACTGCAATCGCCCCTGACTGAAGCCCTACCATGACATCTTCCTTATCCGAAATAAAACCTCCAATAATAATAGGGGCGTGACAAGAAGAGACTATCTTTTTAATTATCTTAGGCATAACTCCAGGCAATATTTCTACGGCATCTACGTATTCATGTTCAATTTGCTTTTTAAAATTATTGAGAGATATTGAATCTATTAGAAAATATCTTTGGATAGCTATCAAATCCATCCCTTTGGCTGCTTTAATAAGCCCTGGTTTCGTACTAATTATTCCATCTGCTGATGTATTTTCTTTTATATATCTTACAGCTATCTCCCTGCTGGCTAACCCTTCAATAAAATCTATATGAACAATTGCTATTTTTCCTGATTCTTTTACTTTACTCACTATTCGTCCTATAGAACAAATATCACCATAAATAATGAAAACAACCCCACACTCGGAATCTAACGCATTATTAAGCCCCTCTTCATCCTTGACTGAAGCAACAATAGGCATTTCATTAAGTTTTGCAAGAAAGTCCTTTTTCATACAAATTTCCTCCTTCTTTAATCAAATTAGTATTATAAATTCCCCTTTCTTTTCTACATAGATATCGCTAGTTTTCCATTATTATGACTATAAAAAATAAAAGCTTTGTCCTCTCTAAATAAGAACAAAGCTTCATTACTTTTTACTTGACTCGCCGTTGGGCCAAGTTAATTATTTTTTTCAATTTTAACATTAGAAATTCCTCATTGTCAATATATACTTTTTCGGAGGAAGCAAGTCAATTGCTAAAAACAGACTGGTTATCATTACTGGTTGTACTACTTCATATATTCAGGAATTTCACCCATAATATTCGTAGGTTTGTTTTCGTGAACAATTGCTTTGTCAACTATATAAGCAGTAGCTTTTTCCACTAGAATATTATGCTTTATTTGATCTATTGCCCCTGGCATTTCATCAAAACGTTTACGACGTGTTTCGTAATCAACATTAGGGTCCATAAATGGACCAGATTGCTGGGAGATGGCTTCTTCTATATCCTTTTCTGTAACCTCAGGTGAAATTCTGTCGGCCACAGCCTTAAGAATTAAATTCGTTTTGACAGTTGCTTCAACCTGAGGACGGACTTCTTTTTTGAGGTCATCCATACTGCGGCCAGTAGCTTTCATGTAATTCTGCATGGCCTGCTGTCCCATCTGCTTTTGAATCTTGTTTATCTCAATCATAACCTGCTCTTGAATGATTTCTTCCCTAATAGTAAATGGATTTGCATCGAGAAGTTGTTTCATTACAGCTTCTTTTCTGTTGTAATCCGTTTTTTCTTTAGCCATAACCGTAAATGAGCTACGAATCTCAGCACCCAGCTTTTCGATGGAATCAAATGAAAGCTTCTCCAGGAGTTTTGAGTCATCATTTTCCGCTCCATGCTTCTTGCGCAAATCTAACATCTGCTGTTCTAAATCCTCTTCAGTAACGACAACCGGAGTATATATAGCTTCCAATCCTTCAAATTGTTTCAACTCTATCTCTGGTTCTAATACAACTCGCACATCTATGACACATGGCTCTCCCAATTTTGTTGCTTTTGGCATAATATTGGGAAACATTATAGGATGAACTCCCAGTTCATTAATAGCACTCATATAATAGGACGGTAAAAGCTTATCCAGCACCCTTTGCGATAATTTATCCAGCTCAGGATATTGCCTTAACAGCTCTTCGTTACTCAGAAAAGCAGGTGCCGATTTTTTGTTCTCTAAGGCAGTTGCCTTGTAATATTCTGCTATTAGTGCTTTTTCAATAGTCCCTCCATCAATTTCAATCTGAAAAACAGCTTCAGCTTTAGTTGCCTTTATAAGTGTAACAGACATAATTCTCCTCCTAATGTAATTATTCAAATCTTATCCTTCTATATTCGTTATTTTAACATGTTCCTTACTTTTCCACAAAAACTTTTAAATTATAATCTGCTGCTTTTAAACGTATACCGCAAATTTTATCAGGGTTTCTCTCTCAAGAAAATTAAGGACATTGCTGCTAATAGGTACCAACAAATTTCAGGCTAATAACAAGTGGTCCTGCTCATTTATTATTATTATTATTGATTAAGATATCAAAACCCTATTTTACAGAAATAACATACTATATATGCTTATGATTAGAAATTTTAATGTCTAGATATTGTGTATATATTGTATGTTCAAAGGACAAAATCTACTTTTGACACTTAAGCCATTATTATTATAATTTTATTTTGCCTTACCCCCCAGGGGTATATTGCTTTTTCTGTTATCTTATCGTATTATATCTCTAATGGCTCTTTGTTTCATACAAAACTTGAATAGAGGTGATTAAAATTTTAAACTATATTATCTATATCGTTCTTGCTGTTTATATCGCTTTTCTAGTATATCGCAAAACCACATTTTCCCTGAACAAGAAAATAAATCACCTTTCTGCTGAAGAGGCTTATAAATTAATTAAAAAGAACAAAAATTTATTAATTATTGATGTTAGAACTACACAAGAGTATAAATCAGGCCATATACAGGGTTCAAAATCTTTTCCGGTAAGAGAGATCGCTTCAAGGATTACTGACTTAAAAAAATATAAAGAGCAACCTATTTTAGTTTACTGTGCATCAGGAGGTAGAAGTCCTTCCGCTGTTAGAGTTCTACTGAAGAATGATTTCAACAATATTTATCATATGAAACGAGGCCTTTTAGGTTGGCCTTACGGTTTAAAATAGAATAAAATTTTCCTCCTACCAAACAGGCTCTATCCATAGCAACGGATGGGGCTTATTTATTTAGGTATTTTTAGAATAGGCACAGCAGAGAGATAGGTCAGAGAAATGCTATGAATAATCCCAAATTTGATACACTTTCGATAACAGTAAAAGTCCTACTAAAATCAGTTGTTTTACTGTTATCGCAACTTAAGTGCCCCTTTTACCCTAGACCCCTTTTTTATACAGTGGTATAATCATTTTATTTAGATTAACTTAAAAAGTATATTAATTATGCTAAGCAATAATAAAAATAAGAGCAGAAGGAAAATGACACCATGGAAAACTCAAAACTTATAGAAATGATAAAGAATAACCCTCATGCATTATCATATATATCTAATCCTACGGATGAGATGAAGTTATTAGCTATTAAAAAAAATGGACTTATGTTGAAATATATAGAAAATCCAACTAGTGAGATGCAAAGAATAGCTCTAGGCAATAATGCTCGAGCTATTCAATTTATAAATAACCCCACAGAAGATATGATGCTAAAAGCTATTAATGAGGGCTGGACTAACTTAGAGTATATTAAAAATCCAACCGATAAGTTAATAGAATTAGCTATAAATCAAGCCGGATGGGCTATTGAATATGTAAACAATCCAAGCGAAAAATTGCAATTATTAGCTATAAGAAAAAATTACGATTCAATAAAGTTTATAAAAGAGCCTTACGAGAGTGTACAAGAAGAAGCTGTGAAAATTAGCTATGATGCTTTAAGATATATAAGTTTTCCTACACATAAGGCAGAACTTATAGCTATCAAAAATAATGAAAATGCCATAAATTTTATCAAAGATTTAGATAAAAAGAAAATATTAGAATTTCTTAAAGTAAATATTTTAGTATTCAAATATGTTATAAAAGAAATATCTAAAGATGACTTAGAACAAGTGTTAAAAGAATCATTATCAAATGAAGATGTTGAAGAAAAATATGTTAGAGATTATTTAAATTATAGTACTATAGATAAAAATAGCGACATTATGCCAATCGACAAGATAATGTTTATTTATAAATATGGAAGTAAAAAGGCAAAAAAAATAGCTGTAGATGAAAAACTGAAGATAATGTAGGAGGAAATATAATGAATTTTACAGACACATTAAAAAGTGTTTACTTAGTACTATCTACTGGAGAAGTGCCTTTAATTGTTGGGGAAAGTGGAATAGGCAAAACGGCTTTAGCCAAGGAAATAGCTAAAGAAAATAACTGGAGTACAATTGTTATTAATGGGAATCTCCTTAAAGAAGGTGAAATAGGCGGTCTTCCAACTATAGAATCTTATGCAGGAGTTACTTATAAAAAAGATAAGATTGCAAAGAAAAGTACAGTATATGCCGTTCACAATAAGCTAAGGGAAATTGATGAAGAAATATTCAAAGGAAAAACAGTTCTTTTATTTATTGACGAAATAAATCGTTGTGAACATACAGTACAACAAGAACTTATGAATTTAATATTAAATCGAGAAATTAATGGATATAAATTACCTGAAGGCGTAAAGATTTTAGCCGCTATGAATCCTTCTAGTAAATATGGTTCGGATTTTGATTACCAAGTTGTAGATATGGATGCTGCGCAAGAAAACAGATTTGTATGGTTATATATGGAACCTGATTCTTATCAGTGGTTAGACTGGGCAATAGAGACAGGAATTGAGCCAAAGGTTATCGATTTTATCTCAACCTTCCCAGATTATTTGCATAAAATTAACGAAGATGATATAAGCGCAACTCCAAGAAGCTATGAAAGAGTTTCTAGCAGTTATAAATTTTATAAGGAAAATAAAGATTCAATACCTAGATCTGTGTTACTAAATGTTATAAAAGGGAATGTAGGAAGATTAATAGCTGAAGAGTTTGTGAGCTTTGTTGAATCTGATTATAGTTCACTAATATCTTACGAAGATGTTTTTTCAGGAAATTCTCTACATGAATCTCTCATAGAAAGAGTGAAAAAAGAAAGTCATACAAGACTTTATCTATCCGCTAAAAATATCCTAAAAAAACTAGATTCAAATATGAAAAATTCTAGTTGTGATCCAAATTTTTATATTAACAGACTTATTGAGTTTTTAAAAATATATCCTGTAGATTTAAAGGTTGGGATTATGAAGGATATTAAAAATAGTTATACTGAAATATACAAAAATGCTATAGAAAATGAAGCTTTTGTAGATTCATATTTTGAATCTTATAGTTTAATAGGGTGATAAACTATGGAAACTTATTTTGATGACAAAGTAAAAGTTCTTTATGAAAAAGCAAATATAATTATGGATATCTTTTTTAAATCAGATTGCAAAGATGATAATTCTAAGATAAATATACCAAGAGATTTTAAAGATGAGTTTTTTAGCCTTGTTGATAAAGTTAATTTAAGTCTTATGGAAGACAAAGATAATTTTTATGGATATTTTATGTTTCAAATGTCAAGAGAAATAAGATTTGATATGAGCAGTCCTACTGCTGTGAATTTTAAAGGCTCGAAATATGTTATATATTTTAATCCTATCATTTTTTTAACTCTTAATATGAAACAAATGGAAAGTTCAATTAAACACGAAATA
>JBAYAL010000078.1:0-6603 GCA_041669825.1 Eubacteriales bacterium
AAACGGAGAGGAAGAAAATACTTCTGAATTGGAAATTGTAAAATATAAGGATAAACTTATGCAACAGGTGGGGATGCTTATTTATGATGGCTATCCGGATAAGGTGCAGATAGGGAAAGTTTCCAAGGAAAAGACAGCTGTTTTTGTTGATATGATAATTGGTGCTCATTCTGCTTATACACAGGTCGCGGCGTTGGAAAACGAAACCCTTACAAATCTTCTTAAACAGGGTGATGATGTTCTGCCAGCAACATTTAAACAGCATCCTTTGAGAAGCAGGGATATAGATAATGATGGAATTATTGAAATTGGAATACCTACAGAGCCCCCTAATAGTGTGGAATATTCATTGGTTGAAATGCCTTGGATAAATTTATGGTATAAATGGGATAACAACAATGCTCTTACCGAACTGGCCCTTGAAGAATTTTCAGATTATGAACAGGGATATCGTTTCAATATTCCTGAAATGTGGAAAGAAAAATATACAATTAAGACAGAGAGAGATGAAAAACTTTCACTTACGAAGGCAGAATTTAGCTATATAGATTCCACTGATAAACCGATTGCTACTCTTTTGAGTATTTTGTATTTACCTTCCGAAATTAGCAAGGAAGAAGAAAACAAACTTAAAGAGAGTGGGAGAGAATATTTTGTTGTAAAAGAAAATAGTACTCAAGTTGTTATAGCAGTGTTACCAAAACAGGGAACTGACTTAAAGGGTGCTCAGGGTGAAGAATATCAGAGAATTATTTTGACAAAAGATCAGCTTAAAGATTATTTTATTCTGGAAAAATAATATGTAGGTATAAATAAAGATAACAACACGATTGTCAGAGTTTGACGTCGTGTTGTTATCTTTATTTTATATTAGGTATTACTTGAATTCAATTTTAACGGTTTTTTTTGCTTTAACAGGGGCTTTAGCTATATGAACATTCAGGATATTGTGCTGATATATGGCGTGCGTATTTTCTGAGGATGCGTTCATAGGAAGTGTGGCGGAACGTTGAAAATTATAGTTTGCTTGGAGTTCATTTTCAGTAGTACCAGTGATCGTTAAGACCTTGTTTTCAATAACAATTTGAACATCATCTTCATTTTTTATCCCTGGCATGTAACAGGAAACAATTATTTCATCGGCGATTTCGTATATATCGAGAAAGGGAACCACATAACCTGATTCAGGATGTTCTTCTGCATATGGAAATGGATATTCTCCGCAGTAAACGCGATTGAGTTCTTTTCTAAAACTATCAATTTGCTGCATATAATTGTAAGAAATTATACCCATATATAGTTTAGCCTCCTCTATAATATATATGAGTATTTTTTCCTGAATCGAGACTATATATACAAATTTTAATTTTCACAGATTATTTCTTAAACAAGAAGTATCGGTTTATAAAAAGAAGGTAAAGTAACACCAAATTATCAAGAGATATTATTTGTTTTTTTATTAGTAGAACTTCGAATTGAATTAATAATTTTAATGAAATTATCTAATGATTGAGGTCCGATGTTCATTTCTTGGATCTGCATTGCAAAATCAATGTATGGTTTACTGTCCTCACGGTTGAGAAATTCACATATTTTTTCATTGATTGAATATGAAAAACCTATTACTGATGAATTTTCTTGTTCGATGAAATAGGAAGGAGAAATTTGTAAAGCCTTTGCAATCCTACTGATTGTTTCTATACTTGTCGAGTTTCTTTTTCCTGTTTCCAATTCACTAATCAAACTGCGAGTAACACCTGAGGAAATGGATAGTTCTTTTGCAGTTAAACCTTTTTTAAGGCGTATGTTTTTTATTTTTTTCCCAATATTCATATTTTTCCCCGTTCTTTTTTCTGTCTAAATATAATAGCGGATGGTATATTGTTATAATATTTAACGATGGGTTACGGAACTCACCTGAAAATTCAACATAAATATATTGCAATTACATATTATTTATTAGAATTAAATATGTATCTTCTGTATTTATTTAAAGTATCCTTTTTTATTCATAAAGTTAGATACAATATTTCTTTAGTGATGGATATACAGAATTAATTCTTATAATATTGCTATCGAGATATTATTACTGAAAAAGATAAAAAGTATATACATTTAAAGAAAAATCATTTGACCTTTATTGACCTTTGTACTAAAATACAAATATACGGTAAGGATACTATTAGATTGTAATTGCTTAAAACAATAAATAAAATATTGGGGGAATTTTGATGAGCTATTTAATACCGATGGTTGTAGAGCAGACTAATAGAGGTGAGCGCTCCTATGACATTTATTCTAGACTGTTAAAAGACAGGATTGTTTTTCTAGGTGGAGCAATAGATGAAGACATGGCTAACGTAATTGTTGCCCAGCTTTTGTTTCTTGAAGCTGAAGATCCGGAAAAAGATGTTTTTCTATATATCAATAGTCCTGGAGGGTCGATAACTGCTGGAATGGCTATATACGATACAATGAGGTATATAAGACCTGAAGTTCAAACTATTTGTATAGGTATGGCGGCAAGTATGGGAGCATTTTTACTCACAGCCGGAGCAAAGGGAAAACGTATAGCACTTCCAAATTCAGAAATACTTATTCATCAGCCTTTGATTGCTGGAGGTGGGATATCAGGTCAAGCATCAGAGATAGAAATTCATGCTAAACAGCTTATGAGAGTTAAGGATAGAATGAATAAAATTCTTGCTGAAAAGACGGGACAACCTTTGGATAAAATTCAGCAGGATACGGATAGAGACTATTATATGACAGCTCTAGAAGCCAAAGAATACGGGATTATTGATCAGGTGCTTGAAAAAGCTGAACAAAGTCAAAAGAAGAAAAAGAGCGAAATAAGCAAATAATAAATTACTTCACGTGTTTAATATATTATATACGAAATTTATATAAACTAAAATACTAGGACATTTGAATAATAACTTAGTTAGTAAAAAAAATCAAGATCAAATCTACCTTGATTTTTTTTTTGCCATTTTTTCACTAAGAATTTAAAAAAATAGGACTAAACATTTATCATACATAGGCATACATAGGTTTAAGGTAACATTTTAGTTTCAATAACTAATAGCCTAAACTAATAGCCTAAACTAATATTCTAAACTAATATTCTAAACTAATATTCTAAATTAATATTCTAAAAAAAATAGTTATTAATTGTTCTAGCTAAAATACTAAATAAAATAATAATTTCAGTTTAAAAAAGCCATACTACATAAGTCGTTTAATTAAATACTTTAGAAAAGGGGGAAGTATCTTGCGAAAAATTAGGAAAGCAGTTATACCTGCGGCAGGTCTTGGGACAAGATTTCTGCCTGCTACGAAATCTCAGCCCAAGGAGATGCTTCCAATAGTAGATAAACCTACAATTCAATATATTGTGGAAGAAGCTGTGCAATCAGGAATTGAAGATATAATTATAGTGACGGGAAGAAATAAAAGAGCAATAGAGGATCATTTTGATCGCTCTGTAGAATTAGAAGTATTTTTAGAAAAAAACTCTAAATATGAACTGCTTCATATGGTTCGTAACATTGCAAAAATGGCTGATATACATTATGTACGCCAAAAAGAGGCGCTTGGTCTTGGTCATGCCGTCTACTGTGCTAAAAAATTTATTGGAAATGAACCGTTTGCAGTTCTATTGGGTGATGATGTAATTTATTCAGCTATCCCGTGTTTAAAACAGATGATCGATTATTATGAAAGATATAGATCAAATATTATTGGAGTACAAGAAGTAGGTTTAAATGAAGTATCTAAGTATGGAATAATTGATGGGAGCAGGGTATCGAGTAGAGTCTATAAGGCGAAAAATATGATTGAAAAACCATCAATAAAAGAAGCGCCAAGGCCTTCGCTGGCAATAATGGGTCGTTATATTTTGAATCCGGAAATATTTGATATTTTGGCCGTTCTTCCTCCCGGAAGAGGTGGAGAGATCCAGTTAACTGATGCCTTAAAGGAACTGGGTAAAAAGCAAAGTATTTTAGCTTACAATTTTGAAGGAAAAAGATACGATGTGGGGGATAAGTTGGGTTTTGTAAAGGCTAATGTTGAACATGCACTTCGCCATGCGGAAATTGGAGATAGTCTAATGAATTATTTGGTGGATGTTGTTCATCGTTGGGAGATGGAAGGACAGGAGCTTAGAAACATTTCTAGAATACCTGAAAAATATATTTCTAATATTCCTTTTGCTGGTAGGTATAAGGAAAACATAGTTGCAGATAGTTCTTATTTTAAACAGTAAAAGGACAAACTTTATTAGATTATGAAGAATTAGAGTTGTAAGTTGAAGCGAAAAGATAACTCTTGGAAAATAATGGCATATACTACAGACTTATCACGGAAAATAGGTATTTGGACATCCCTAAAGTGACAAGCTTTTTCTCTTCCTACTGATAATCTGAGACAGTAAATACAATTTTTAGGGGGGAGAAAAATGAAATTTGACCGTAGGAGTTTTCTGACCCTAGCTGTAACTTTAGTTATAGCAGGGGGAGTCATTGCCGGAGGTATCTATGGACCTACTGCATGGAAAGTGTTTAGGGGCCAATCAGAATCGAATCCGTCAGATCAGGTAATAATTCAGACTCCACCGGTCAGCTATGCTGAACCTCAGGTCGATACTCAGGTGGAAGCCCAAACAGATGAACTAACGAATTCTCAGACTGATGTGCAGGATGAACAACAGAATTCATCTGGAACAGAACAGACTGTTGCTCAGTCTCAAGAAGATCAGGCTAAAGATCTTGGAAGTGTTGATTCACAAGGAATCAAAAAATACAGGGAACCGGATTTGAGTCAGTTAAATCTTGCTCCTTCTGTAGAAGGATACTTTGGTGAAGATGCTTTAAGTGATTCGGGCAAGACGCTTGTTTTCGGAGCTGCGTGGAATATCCACCAGTATGCTGACGGTTATCTTTTTGGTGTAACTTCAGGTCCCCAGATGAATGAAGGAGATATTATGAAATATATTATCTTCCATAAAACATTGTGGGAAAAACAAATGGAAAATGAAGTTAATGCAGACAAAGTGGCCTCTTTTAACGATTACTTCCGAAATATGCTGAACAGGGGGGTTGATGCGTTTGATTCAAAAGACAAGGTGAGGATTGAACAATTCCATCAGGAAATACACGACTTTGATGCTCATCTTATGAGAGATGATATAAGTTCAAAAGTATATGGAGCGACACCTTTTGCAACTAAGAGAAGTGAATAACTGCAAATAGAAGTGAGTAACTGGCGCCTAGAAGGTTTGCTGAAAAAAATAAAAAGAATAAAAAAATAAAAAGAATAAAAAAAAAACGAGGACAAAAAAAGATATGGGGACAGGACTTGTCTGGTTAACCAGACAAGTCCTGTCCCCATATCTTGCGCACCTGTCAAACTCCCGTCCCCGTCTTTCTTTCCCACTCGTCTTGCCCAGCCTCTGTCCACTTGTCTTGCACCCTCGTCCTGCAAAAAGTTATGGAAAATTTATATTATTTGCTGTAGAATTTATAAAGAAACTATTTTAAACGACTGTTAAGGAGAAAAAATGTATATAACATCCATTACTGCAGGGATTGTTTTGATAATTATCGGTATTACAGTTTGGAAATTAAGAATGGTTAATATTATAGCCGATCGGCGTCCAGGTAGAAAAACAGACAAAGAAGGGTTGGCAAAGTGGATGGGCATGAACCTGATATATATGGGTTTTTTTGTCTGCCTTTCGGTTCTTGCACAAATCTTGTTTCTCAAAACTACAAAAATCATCTTTGATATAGGAATAATAATAATATTTTCTACCAGAATGGCAGCAGGAGCTACGAAGTTTGAAATTGAAGAAAAAAGTAATAAAGTGAAAAAAATAAAGATCCCAAAAGGCAGTCACTCAAAAAAGCAATCAGCTGTTATTGATGATAAAGTTAAAAGTCAAAATAAAGAAAATTAAAAATAAATCTAAAATAAATAAATGTATATAATCCCCTCTTTTTGGAAACAATGAAAATATATTCCTTAATCTAGTGAAAAAAGAGGGGATTGTGATTTAATGCGTAAGGTTTATTGGGTTGCCACAGCATTTGTTTTTATAATAGGTATATTGATTGGTGCAACAGGCTACATATTTCTGGGTTCATCTTTTGGGCTGGGGGTAGAACAGTCTGCGGAAAAGAATAATGCGGCAAAAGTTCAAGTGCCGTTCTACATAGTTTCTGATATACAGGAAAATGGAACTGATGTAGGAATTGGTAAAATATTAGAGGAACAAAACAATGAAAATTCACTACTAGGAAATGATAGTGTTCAGGGTGCGGAAGAAAATAGTAATGTAATTGATGAAACGCAACAGAGTGAGTTGACAGAAATGGAAAAAGAGAGGATTGTCGGAGATTACAAGCAGTGTTTAGGGATACTTTTTGATGCTTGGAAATCTAAAGATATATCTTCATTCAGAATAGTTGCAGCAGAAGCATATACAGGTGATTTGTTGGAGAAACATGTTCAGAAAGCGCAAAGGTATATTCCTACAGGAATAGGATTATATGTAGATAATATACAGTTTGATGAAGTAAGTGTAGAATCAGGGAATGA
>JBAYAL010000079.1:0-6583 GCA_041669825.1 Eubacteriales bacterium
ATAATTGAACTACGTTAGTAGCTCTAAGCACAGAAAGTTCCCAATTGCTGGAAAATTGAGCAGTATGGATTGGAAGATTATCTGTATGTCCTTCAATTTTTATGTAGTTTGGTGTAGCAGCGAGTACAGTGCTAATTTTCTCTAGAATAGTGTGGGCAGTAGGGGTTATTATAGCAGAGCCACTATCAAAGAGAAGAGTATCCTGGATACTGACAACTAACCCACGTTCCTCTATAGAAGAGATAAGTTTAGTCTGGATATTGTTGCTCGTGGCAAATTCATCTAATTTTGCTTTGATTCCTTCAATAGTATAGTTTTCTTTCTCGTATTTCCCTGTACCTTCTCCTGTTCCGCTATCTTGATCATCTGGATAGTTCTGGTCAGGGTTTACAACGGGAGGATTGTCAGGGCCTGGCACTTGGGAATTCTGCAGAGGACTGCCACTGTCAATAAGGGAAGGGCCTGCTGGCGAAGTGGACATATCCATCTGGGCTGGAGTTCCTCCACCCATAGTAATGCTCAGTGCATCTGCCATTGCTCTAAATTTGTTGGCATCTACTTTACTCATGGAATACATGACAACAAAGAATATCATCAGCAGTGTAATAAGGTCAGAATATGTGATTAACCAACGCTCGCTGTTTTCTGGAGCTTCTGGTTCTTTATTTTTTCTTCTAGCCATTAATACTCTCCATTTTCTATTAGAGTTCTTCAGTACTTTCTTCTGGGATATATCCTAAATGGGTTTTTAGCTTTTCTTTTAGAATAGATGGATTTTCACCTGATTGGATAGAAAGAATTCCGTCAAGTATCATTTCCATTATTTGAACTTCAGCCTTGTTTTTTACTTTTAGTTTGCTGGCTATAGGCAAATAAATAAGATTTGCAGCAGCAACACCATAAAGTGTAGCGGTAAAGGCAGCAGCAATGGAAGAAGACAGACTATCTGGATCAGAAAGATTACCTAGAACGTGGATTAAGCCCATAACTGTGCCGATAATACCTAAAGTAGGGGAATAACCTCCGGCTGCCCCAAATACTTCAATTCCTGTTTTATGTCTATTTTCCATAACGGTGATATTTGATTCCAATATATCTCTTGTTATTTCCGGGTCAGTGCCATCTATCACAAGTTGCATACCTTGTTTAGTGAATTTATCGTCAATTGTTTCTAGTTCTTGTTCCAGACTTAAGAGGCCTTCTTGTCGTGCCTTTTCTGCAAAATGCACGAGGGTGGTATAAGCTTTTTCTGAACCAAAGGTTTGATTGGTAAAGGCTATTTTAAGCCATTTGGGAAGTCCTTTTAGTTCAGACAGCGGAATACCAACCATAACAGCACCGAAAGTTCCGCCAAAAACAATTATTACTGGTGATAGTCCGAAAAGAGAAGAAAGATGACCTCCTTCTATCGTAAAACCGACCATAAGTGAAACTAATCCTAAAACTATACCAGCAATTGTGGTAATGTCCATTTTTTCTCCTCCTGAATTTAAGTAATAATTAGCTTTTATCTCTTAATAGGTATCGTAGAATAATTAATGTATATTCTAGGGTGGTAAAGTACTTTTATAAAATTCCTGAGTGAGCCATAAAATATCAATATATTGCTATAATTATACAGGAAAATAGATATAAAAAGCGAGAGAAAAACCTAAAGTTACTTGTTAATAATAAGAAAAACGTAATTTTAGTATAATTTTAGGGGGAAATATTATAATTTTGTTTGGACTTTGGTTGTGATAAATACATATTCAATAGAAATTATATTGAGATATTATGCCTAGAAAATAGGAGCAAGAGAGAGATAGAGATATATATAATGAATTAATTACTCTTAAACAGTATTCAGGCCTTTTTCCTATTTTACGATTATAATAATAGAAGGTGTATGTAGGATAAAACGTTTATAATTATAATTTTGAAAATTTTAGGTTGGGGTGAGCTGCATGAAAATTGATGGAAATCCCATATCCCCAGTAAGCCGTATTCAGGCTGTTAATAGGGTGGCGCAGGCAGATAAAAAAGATCCTACTTTGGGTAGTGATAAAATTGCGGTATCTGATAGTGCTCAGGTTTTTAAGAATTTGCTGCAAAAGGTAAAAGCCTTGCCTGATGTAAGAGAGGAAAAGGTTAGAATAGTATCAGACCAAATAGCACGTGGGGAATTTAACCTTAATAGTGCCTCTATTGCTGATAGTATTCTGTCTTCCCAAGGAACGGAGGGAAAGTAATTGCAGAATGCGGTAAAGGAGTTAGAAAACAATTTAAGGCAGCAAACTGGACTTTACAATGATATTAATTCTTTGGAAAAAAAGAAACAACACGCTCTGGTTTTTAATGAAATTAGGGAAATAGAACAAATAACAGCCCAGGAAGAAAAAATTGTGCTTGAAATTGGAAATCTTGAGGTGAAAAGACTTTACTGGGCGGAATTTTTTAGCAAAAAGCTTGGTAAAAGTATGGAAGAAATTACTTTGGCGGAAATTGTCCAACACTATCCTGAACTAGGAACGGTGCAGGCAGAAATTGAAGGGGAAGTATCGAAACTTAGAGATATTCATGAAACAAATACGAAATTGCTTCAAAATGCTATTAATATGGTGAATTTTACAGTTCGTTCTATTACTTTGGAGCAAAAAAAAACTTATTCTAATCCGGCTGATAAATCAGGGAAAAATCAAGGTGAAAAAAAAAGATCAATAAGTTTTATTGATAAAAGTGTTTAGGAGAGATGAAATATGTATTCATCATTTTTTGGACTAGAAATTGCGAATAGAGCTCTTCAAACTCAACAGGCTGCCCTAAATGTGACATCGCATAATATTTCTAATTCCAATACAGAAGGATATTCCAGACAAATTGCTGGGATAAGTACTTCTGGTTCATTGGAAATCAATATAAGCGGAAAACAGTTAAGTATGGGAACCGGTGCTACCATGGATAATATTGAAAGGGCACGGGATTCTTTTGTTGACCGCCAGTATAGGCAGGAAAATTCTCAATATGAATACTGGTCTACAAAACAAGATGCACTTGAGATGGTAGAGGGGCTTATGAATGAGCCTTCAGACTACAGTTTACATAATGATATGGATCAATTTTGGAGTTCATGGAGTGAACTGGCAAAAAATCCAGAGAATGTTGGGGCTCGTGCGGTGGTAAGGGAAAGGGCTTTAACGCTTACGGAGACTTTTCATAGCATAGACCAGCAAATAACTGATATGCAGAATGATTTGGATTCTAATGTAGGAGTTGAGGTTGATAAGATTAATAATATTGCCGATCAAATAAGAGAACTTAATGTGCAGATAAAAAATGCTGAAGTAAGACTTGATAATCCCAATGATCTTAAGGATGAGAGGGATGCACTAGTAGATGAGCTTTCTGAATTTGTTTCTGTCAGAGTGATAGAGTCACAGGATACTAGTTTTACAGACAGAGAAGTAGGAATTTATAAAATTGTTATCGGTAACGATACTGATGCCAATAATGTTCTTGTCGATGATCAGAATGTAAGACATTTGCAAAGTCCTGCTCCTGAGGAGAGTGGATTTTCCAGAGTTGTCTGGGAAGAAGATATAAATGGAAATGTGCTTGGTTCCTCAGATTCTGCTAATTGGACAGATTTGGGCAGTAATACGGGTCAGCTTCAGGCCAATATAGAGATTAGAGACGAATATCTGGTAGGGTTACGCAGCCAGTTTGACGAACTAGCCAAGGGTATAGCCGAGTCAGTTAATAAACTCCATCAAACTGGCCAGGGACTTACGGTAGAGGGAACAAGTGGTATTGATTTTTTTGTAACAGGCACAACAGGAGATCCGTTTACGGCAGCAAATATTAATTTAAACCCTGTGATTTCTGATGATCTTGATAGAATTGCTTCAGGAGAGATTCCATTAACAGGGACTCCGGCAACTCATGAATTTGATGATGATGGTAATGACTTGCTAGAAATAGGGGATGGTAGTGTGGCGCTGGCAATTTCTTCTTTATCAGAAGGCTGGGATAGTTTAAGCGGAGCCGATCCACTTAGTGCTTCTTCCTTTGGGGATTATTATGGGTCTGTAATTGCAGGGATGGGTGTTGATGTTCAACAGGCAGAAAGAATGGCAGAGGGGCAAAGTGTTTTGGTAACCCACATGTCTAATCAAAAGGATTCCCTGTCAGGGGTTTCGCTTGATGAAGAAATGATCAATCTGGTGAAATACCAGAAGAGTTATAGTGCGGCAGCAAGATTGGTAACGATGATGGATAGCATGTTGGATCAATTACTAAGTATGGGTGTTACAAGGTAAGGGGTGAATTTAAATGCGTGTTACAAGTAATATGTTGAGTCAAAACTTATTATCTAATTTGGAAATGGCTAACAATAAAATGGATTTACTTCAGAATAAACTGGCCTCAGGACAGTCCATAACAAAACCTTCAGACGATCCGGTTAAGATTGAGACTGCTCTTCGTTATAAAAGTACTATATCCTCTATGGAACAGTGGAAAATAAATGCTAGTGAAGGACTTTCTTTTATGGAAACAACCGAGGGGATTCTTAGTGATATGACGTCTATGCTTCAGAGGGTCAGGGAGCTTACTATACAAGGTGCCAATGGGACTAATTCTATTAGTGACAGAAGCCAGATTGCTAATGAAGTGGATCAGCTTACCCAGCAGTTTCATTTGACGGCCAATAGTCAAATTGGCTCTAAATACGTATTCAGTGGAACTAATATTGATACTGAACCATTATCTGACTATCCAGATGATATACCAAGCCCTCCCCCAGCTCCGACTGAGTGGAATGGTAATGAAAATAGACTGGAATTTGAAGTAGGGTCAAATCTGAGTTTGCCAATAACTATTAAGGGGACAGATTTATTTGGTATAACAGATAATGGGGATGGTACTCAAAGCTCAGCATTTTTTGATACTTTAAATAAGTTAAGTACAGCTCTGCGGGACGGTGATACTGATAAAATAAATGAATCACTTGGGGAAATTGATGACCATATAGATAATGTTCTTGCTTTAAGGGCAGAACTTGGAGCTAGAACCAACAGAATGGAAGTAATATACAATCAGACTGATTATAGTATTACTAATTTGCAACAAAACCTTTCAGACATTCAAGACGCAGATATGGCTGAAACCATTATGGAATTTCAGTCTGTTCAAAATGTTTATAGAGCTGCCTTGTCTGTAGGATCTAAAATAATTCAGCCTTCGCTTGTTGATTTTATGAGCTAGGTGTTTGTATTTTGAAATAGGGTGATAATATGATTGATCTCCAAGTTCACCAGCAGTTTGGGAAAATCGGATTGGATATAAAACCTGCTGAATATGATTTGAATATTAAGCCACCTGAGATTACAGTCAAACAGGTACCGGCTGAGATACAACTCGAACAGTCAGCGGCAACTTTGGAAGTGGATTATTCTGCTTTTAGGGAATCTCTTGGTTTTGGAGATATTGAATATATCTCTAAAACAATGGCTAATGAGGCTAGACAACAGTATAACGATAATTTGGAAAAATCTGTTCAGGAAGGATATTCTATAGGAGCTATAGAATATCATATTTCCATAGGGGAGGTACTGATGCGTTCATCTGCCCCTGTAGAAAAAGATTTGGAAATTGTTTCTCTTTCCCCTATCAGAGTTCATTTTAATCCCGGAAAATTAGAATTTGGTGTGCAGCTTGGTGGGGTTTCAATTGAACATGATTTTGGTAAAGTAACTGTAGAAAATTTCAAATTTCCTTCTGTAAAAGTATTTATGGAACAGGAACCATATCTTGAAATTCAAGCTGTGGGCCAAATTTATGATGATAAAAGATAAGAACATAAGGATTTAGCAAAGGGAGTTGTGAATAATGAGTTCAGAAAGCAAACAGATATTTTTTCCTATAGGGATTCCGGGTTTTGAAAACCTTAACAATTTTTTGTTAATTGAGGAAGATACGAATCTTTCACGGTTGAATTCTTTAGATAATGCTGAGGTCGGTTTTATTGTCTTAAGACCTCAGATGTATTTTGCGGAGTATTTGACTCAAGTAGATATCAATCCGGATGAGGCAGAGCTTATAGACCTGGAAGCTGGGGATAAAGTAGATGTGTGGGTTATCTTAACTTTTTGCCTGCAGGATGTATCTAAATCAACTGTTAATTTAAAAGCCCCTTTGATAGTTAATCCTAGAACAGGAAAAGGAATACAGTTAATTCTGGACAATGATAAATATTCATCAAGACAGCTACTTTTGGGGAACTCTTCCAATGGAAAGGAAACCAGTCAGAAAGGGGCTGTGGGCTGATGTTGGTACTTGCTAGGAAAGTAAACGAAAAAATCCTTATAGGAGAAGATATTGAGATTACTATTGTTTCAGTTTCAGGGGACAATGTGAGGCTAGGGATACAAGCCCCCCAAAATATTAAAATTTTGCGTAGTGAAGTATATAAGGAAATTATGGAGCAGAATAGAGAAGCTTCGGTTTCAGAGCATGATAAAGATAAAGAACTTTCAGCTAAATTGATTGCAATGTTGGAGGGCAAATCTAGGGGACAGAATAATTAAGGGGAAAAAATATGGAT
>JBAYAL010000080.1:0-6564 GCA_041669825.1 Eubacteriales bacterium
AAGGACTTTCACCTTACAAGAAGTACCAAGCTTTGCTTGGCGCACTAACGTATAGGAATTCCAGACGTCTCCCCACCATAGATAGCTCTTATCTTAGGCGGGGGAGATATGGTGCCTGAACCTTCCCCAAAGTTTCTGCATCTGACACACTTGCGGTAATTCTGAGTTATAGGAAGGATGAGACCCCCCGAAGTCAGAGTGCGACAGGACATCACGCCCTTATTCAATCACTATAATATCAATTTCATCTACAAACATACTACCTCAATACCAAATCGATTATTCCTGTCGTTAATACGCCATCTTCTATTAAATTATAATTACGTCTATCTTTCTGGAGTTCAATAAATACATCATAGTTATCTTTGATCACACAATAGACTTCCTCTAACGTTTTGAGATTCTTATTTTCTAGACAAGTTACTATTTCAGAGATAAATGTGGCTAAATAATCATATAAATGTTCGATGTATATAATTAATGAAATATTTTTTTGCAAAGCCGAATGAGCTATTTCATTACGTATCCTATACAATCTTTGAATCTGCCATTTTACTTTTTTATAATGATTTTCTATCTTTGATTTAGCATATTCAACATCATTAACTAATTGAAAAATATCTGTACAGCGTTTTGACAAAAGTTCGTTCACCAAGCATTTTTCTTTTAACTCTTTGAAAACACTATCATCTTTAAATATTTTAATGGTTTGTTTCACAAGTTTTTGTTTAGTATCTTGATTTATGTCAATCTCATAAGAGCTAAACTTAAATTTAACTCCGCATCTTGAACAATCTTCCGCAAAATTTCTAATAGTACGATAAACATATCTTAAACAAAGCGCTGGCGGAAGAGTTTCTTTAACATTAGAAATAATATCATTATACATATCTGTACGAGCAAGCGATTCCAAAGCTACCCAAATATTCATATATTTTTCTTCTTGAAACAATGATGCCCTACTAATGTTTGTATATGCAAAAGCTCCTTTAAGTTTATCTTGAATTATATACTTCTGAGGTTCAAAAAAGATTTTTTTTGTACTTTCAAATATTTTACTCGAGCTATCTAGATAGTCATATGTTTTATATAAATCCTCTGCCGTTATAATTTTTTGATATTTGGTAATAGCATTAATAGAAATTATTACCATAGATTTTAAATCCCAAGCTATAATAAGGTTATAAAAACTCGCTATATTTACTTTATCAGAAATATATTTGACTCCTAGATGAGCAGCTGAATATACATCAGGTGACTCAATAGATAGCTTAATATACTTCTTTTCGCTTTTTAATGTGGTCCTAATATTAGGTATTTCGCTAAATATTCTAGTTAATTGATCATAAGTTTTTACTTCAAGGCCTAGCTTTTCTAATGTAATAATCGCTTGTTCCTGAGTTACTTGTTTATTTCCTTGGAATGGTATACTTATTAAAATATCGTGATTAATCTTATGATTTGAGGCAATAACATTTCTGAAAACATTCCATTTATTTTGTAATGTTTCATCACCCCTAAAAAAACGAACAATATCAAGAAGTGCACGAGAAGACCATCCATTAAAAATACACTGACTAATTAAACTATTAATATGATTATCCATTCTCTTAACATCCAAAGTGATAATATCGTTCCATATTTCATCAAGTAATAGATCTAAGTAAATAGGTGATAACTTACTTAAAGCATATTGTAGCTGAGCTTTTAAGCTTTTCTTCTCATGAATTTTTGATGGTTTTTTCCCAATATTCCAACGCAATCTATCTAATAATGGTTTCTCGTATTTTACAAGTACATCATCAATATTCAGAATGCTAAGGGTCTCTTCACAACAGCAATCTATATTATGGTCTGATGTATATAAGCCATTGATGGTTTTCTTTATAACATCTAATAATTCGTATATTGATGTGTATAAATTATGTATCCCATATTGATATACATCTACAGTTCTGTTGTCTACCAGTTCTTGCCATCGTTGATAGAAATACAATAATTCAATATTTACTCCTCTTTCCTTTAGTTCCTGATCATTATTATATTTCAACATTATTATCACATCCTCTTGATTATAGTAATACTTATATGTATAATAATATATAAGAACGCATATACTATTCTGGATATAAGAGATACTTTCTTTAGTGGTGAGGCTTGTCCCACACGAAAAGAAAAAATCTCTTTTTTATTTTACCCTTTCCCTCCGCAGGACGCGGCGGCCCTCGCCTCATCTTTCCGATAACGTCCCGCGTATTCCCGAAGTCTGGTTATTACATTCATACATTCCCAGATTTTGGGAATACGCTGTTATGTGCAGTAACGCACATTCATATGTCTCAAATAATCAATCTACGGTAAACATACTATATATATATCAGTATTTGCTTCTTTACAAGACAACACTAATGATGAAATAAGCCAGAGAATCTGAATTATTTGAGGAGCAACCCTCTCCCCTGCTTTCAAGTTAATTACTTCCTGTTCTAACCTTAACTTTGAAATGAAATTTACCACTAAGTATATCTCTTTTCTTGTATTAGGTAACAGTAATGTATTCCTGTAACTCTCTACACTTTCTTCAACATTAGAGCCCTTTCTAAGTCTATCAATATTAGTTGAGCTATATTTCGCGTTCCACTTTTCCCGTTTTCTACTTAATTGATCTTCAGAAGCAAATACATTCCCAATATTCTTTTGAGCTTGTGATACAACTTCATGAAAGTTTGACGCTGATAATCCTTCGGTGCCGGATTTAGCATGATAGAATTGAATGCTTTTATTCATCTCAAAAGAAATGTAATCTGCCCACTCATCACCCAAATCGTCACATAAAATATAATCGGCATTATTAGCTAATTTATTCTCGATAAAATGGAATAAAGAGTCGTCCGAAAACATTAAAGATTGTTGGTTAAATTGCCCTTTTTCACTCGTAATTAAACTTAGTTCTGAATAAGGAACAAATACTCCTAAGAAAAATTCTAGGTTTCCAAGGAGTTGGCTATCCCTAAATAATTTTTTAGCCCAATAAACCACTTCTATCTCATTAAAAGTAATAATAAAATCTTGGCTTCTATTTAACCATGTTAATAAATTTACCGTTGAATCGTTATATTCTAACAGAATATTTTTTAACTTCCTAGAATTTAGAGTAATGGAAGACTTATTAATTTTAAGTTGTAAATTCTTATCAAGTAGATTATTAACTTTGAATCTAACAGCATCTCCGTCCTCAACTCTTTCAATTACACACAGCTTATCAAGTCTGTTAAAAATGCTGACCAAATCTATAGTTCTTCTTCGATCTCCGTACTCATAATAAACGTTAATTAAGTAACCATTTTCTAAATCATTTATTAAGGATAAAAAATTCAGAAGTAGGCTTTGAGGTTCTAAATTTTCAATGTAATCTTCAAAAGACAACGGTGTTGAGAAACTATCCAAATAACATACAGTATTAGTAAATATTTCAACTCTATTTACCACTTCTATTACCCAAGTAAGAAATTCAGTAATCCCTACTTTTTTACCAAGTTTATTAATCCTAGAAGTATTAAAGGTTAATGAAATCTTAGAACCAGATTGTTCAGAAATTCTCATACTACTTAATATGTATTTACTAGCACCAAAAGGTGCAAAGGAGTGCTTTAGATTAGATGCCTCAATATTTCTTCTTCGAATTACGTTGTCCGAGATATCCATATTACTCATGGAGAATTTTTCAAAGAATGTTGTATCCGAGACAAAGAGCCTTGATATTGTTAAGTAATCCAATCCTAAAATAAAATCTTTCATCAATTTATCTAACCCGGAGATATTTTTCTTATTAATAATTATGAAATTAGAATATTCTACAATCAATAAATATGCATATTTTACTTCTTCTTCACTACCAGCATCTAGAAAAGAAGGCTTTTCTTTAAATTTGAAAACACAAAGAGAATAAATTATTTCTATATTATTTATTCTTTCAACCTGCTTTACTACCCTTAAGTCGAACCGACCGGTTTTAGCTCTTGAAACCTCTATGAAGATAGAATCTAAAGCCCTTCGAGATATATTTTTGTTTTTGCGATAAAAATAAGCATTCTCGCTTAAAATGAATCTCTCAATCATACCTACCTCCAAATATCATTCATAATGCGTTATTGCACATAACTCCGATGTTACCGAACATAAGTTCGTTAACTCCTAAGAATTACAGGGTATCTACGAACATGAGTTCAGTAATACCAACTATATATCTATCAAATCTCCAATTACTAAACACAACCCTATTCATCTTCCAAAAAACAACCAAAATACACCTAACCCCGTTAATTTCTTCCATAAATATTCTTATGTATAAAAATTCAACAGAATTATCTTCATTCCTTCTTTTTTTTTGATAAAAAAATATAAAACAACAGATTTATTTGTCCAATTTAACACTAAAATAACAAAACAGTACTTGACATAATAATACTCATTTGCTATGATTTTCTCTGTTCTATTATTCGGGGCGTGGCGCAGCTTGGTAGCGTGCTTGGTTCGGGACCAAGAGGTCGCGTGTTCGAATCACGTCGCCCCGACCATAGTTCTTACAAATTCATATTGTGAAAAAACATTGAGGAACTTCTTATTTAATTAGAGTTCTTTTTTTGTATCCTCTTATTTTCCTTGTATACTCATATTTAATATCAATTTCTTCACCACCCATGTTGCAAAAACACTTAATTAGATTTACTATTTGTTTACAATAACTTGTTAAATCTACATTTTAAAAAAGCTTTTCTAAAATTCTTTATTTCAACTAAAAACGTAAACAGGAGAAAAAAATGCTTGTAGGCAAAAAAACATTCATTCGTCCTCTCGATTACGAAGATATCGATTTATTGTATCAATGGTATAGTGATCAAGATTTCCTCTACTATTTAAGTGGCGGATGGCCAATTAATAGTATGTTAAAAAAAGAAGAAATTGAAAAAAAGTTCTTTGAAGAGGACAATTATCGCTACGCAATTCTTGATCAAAACAAAGATATGATTGGTACTCTTGGTTTTGATGAAGTAAACATTTGCTCAAGAGCAGCAAAAATTTACATAGGAATAGGCAATAAAGATTATTTCGGAAAAAGTTATGGTACTGATGCCTTAGCTGTTTTTATCAAATATCTTTTCAATCAATGGAATTTTCATCGTATTACAGCTGAGACTTGGGATGGAAACCAAAGAGCAATTGCCTGTTACCAAAAACTCGGGTTTCAAATCGAAGGAAAATTGAGAGATGGATATTATGTTCATGGGAAATATAGAGATGTCGTAGTATTAGGGTTATTAAAAAAGGATTTTCAGCAAATTGAGGATTTTTAGCCATTTTTTATCCTTGCATATTTCTACGTTTTAAAGTAGTATAAGTCTAGCTTAAAATTTAATATTGAATTTAGATTGTCCTCTGGGGACTGGTGTGATTCCGTACCGGCGGTAAAGCCCGCGAGCCGAAAGGCTGATTCGTTGTAATTACGAAGCCGACAGTTAAAGTCTGGATGGGAAGAGAACTATTTTTGTGCTTATTTTTAGCATTGTATTCTTATGTTTTTTATTGCATCTTTTATTTATTTGTGATGCCTTATTCCATTGTGATTTCAAGTACCCAGAGATATTCTCTGGGTACTTTTATTAATTTGCAGAAATAATAAATATTAACTACTACATAACAAAATAATTTATTGTCAAAAGGATTGATAATTATGAGTATTCCTACACCTATTACTTTTAACGAAAATGAATCTTACTTTATGAAAAGAGCTCTCACCCTAGCTAAAATGGCTACAGGTAAAACTAGCCCCAACCCTCTGGTCGGTTGTGTTATTGTCAAAAACAATCTTATAGTAGGCGAAGGGTTTCATGCCAAGGCTGGTACTCTCCACGCTGAAAGGCACGCCTTAGCTGCCGCAGGCGATAAAGCGGAAGGTGCTGATGTCTATGTTACCTTAGAACCATGTTCTCACTATGGAAGAACTCCTCCCTGCTGTGACGCACTTATCGCTGCCAAGGTAAAAAAAGTATATGTTGCAATGACTGATCCCAATCCTTTGGTAAGTGGCAAGGGAATAGCCAAACTCAAAGACTCTGGCATCACAGTTATCTCTGGATTATTGGAAGAAGAATCCAAGAAGATGAATGAATCCTTTATTAAAGCAATTACTAGTAAACTACCTTTTGTTCTTTATAAAGCAGCTTTATCTTTAGATGGCAAAACTGCCCTAGAATCTGGTGATTCCAGCTGGATAAGCAGTCCTAAGTCCAGAGAATATGTCCATCAATTAAGAAGCGAACTCGATGTTATAATGGTCGGAAGCAAAACAGCAAACTTAGATAACCCTTTATTGACCTCCCGTATAGAAAATGGACGTGACCCAGTACGTATAATTGTGGATGGAAAACTATCTCTTTTAGAAAATGCCAAAGTTTTATCCTCCTCTTCTACTGCACCCTGTATTATTGCAGTAAGCAAAGCAGCTCCTGAAGAAAAAATAAAACTTTTTAACCAATTAAACAACGTAGAAGTATGGCAGTATGA
>JBAYAL010000081.1:0-6511 GCA_041669825.1 Eubacteriales bacterium
ATTATTGCTTTTCAATTGTTAATAAAGACAATAAGATTTTAAATCAAATTATATAATAAAGGAGCGATTACATTGTTATCTCAAAAAATAGCATCTAATTTAAGCCATTCATCTTGGATTAGAGCAATGTTTGAAGAAGGTACAAAATTACGAAAAATTTATGGTGCAGATAAAGTGTATGATTTTTCTCTAGGCAACCCAGACCCCGAACCACCTGAAGGCGTAAAAAGTGCCTTAAAAAGGCTTGTTTTAGAAGATAAACCAAAAATGCACTGTTACATGCCAAACGCTGGCTTCCCCTTTGTAAGAGAAAAGATCGCTAACAAACTTTCCAAAGAAACCGGTCTTCCATTTTCTCAAGAACATATTATCATGACATGCGGAGCAGGAGGCGCTCTAAACGTTGTACTTAAATCTATACTTAATCCTGGGGAAGAAGTCATAGTATTTTCACCTTTTTTTGTAGAATATCTCTCCTACATTGATAACCACAACGGTAAAGGTGTAATAGTACCAGTTGACAAAAGTACATTTCTCCCAGACCTAAATGCACTCGAAACTGCTATTACCAAAACCACCAAAGCAATTATTATTAATTCTCCTAACAATCCTACTGGAGTTATCTATAACAAAGAAATCCTCAATGATATTGAGGAAATCCTTAAACGTAAAGAAAAAGAATTCAATACTACAATACTTGTTATTTCAGACGAACCATACAGTAAACTAGTCTATGATAACATCAAACTTCCAAGTGTTTTTCAAACGTTTAGAAATTCAATAGTAGTAGATTCTTTCAGTAAATCCGCCTCTATTCCTGGGGAGAGAATTGGCTATATTGCAGCTCATCCAAATATTAAAAATATAAGTCTGCTAATAAATGGAATGATTTATTCCAACCGTGTTTTAGGTTTCGTAAATGCACCTGCACTTTTCCAAAGGGTTGTTGCAGAATCACTCGATGCTGTTGTCGATGTGAATATTTACCAGGAAAGACGCGATTTGCTCTATAATAGTCTCGTCAACATGGGCTATGAGTGTGTCAAACCCCAAGGCGCATTTTACCTTTTCCCCAAAGCTTTCATAGATGACGATATTGAATTTAAAAATAGAGCCTTAAAATATAATCTACTTATTGTCCCCGGCTCGGGTTTTTATTTTCCAGGCTATTTTAGATTATCTTACTGTGTTGATATTAATACTATAAAAAACTCCCTTCCAGCATTTGAATTACTAGCTAAGGAGTTCCTAAAATAATTTTATAATGTTAATCTATTACATGCTTCTGCTACAAAAAGTATAGAAGTGCTATTGCTAGCTAAGGTTTTAATACAGCTATTTTGGGCAAAACACAATTCGATTAAAACGAATGCACAAAATAAGGATCACATCCACGATGTAAGAAAGGACCAGAACTACGCACTTTCTTGCATCTTCTTTTTATTGGATTGGTTTTCTAAACATTTTGGTCCAATAAAAATAATCTTTATTTATCATAGTATTTATGTTAAACAATTTATAAATAGACAAAACTCAAACCTTTTTTTAAAGCAAATGGCTATCTCGGAATAAAAAATTAATTTCTATTCTAAGACAGCCATTTGTTTAATTAAATACTCTTTACTTACTATATATACTTTACTTAAGCTGGATTCTCTAATAATAATGTATTAAATTACCTGTTTTACTACATCTATAACTGTACCATCTCTATATTCCACAACAGCTACGATTTTTTCGCCAAATTGCATTGGTTCAGGCGTCCCTGTCAATCTTTCAGACATTTCTTTAAGCTCTTCAATAGTTACTATAGGAAGGTCAGTATCTTTTATTTTTTCAATAAGATCTACTCTTCTGGGATTAATAGCAATTCCTCTTTCAGTAACAAATACATCAACGGTTTCTCCAGGAGTTGTGACAGTAGTAACCGCATCTTTCACTACCGGAAGACGACCTTTTGTAAGACTAGAAACAACAATTGCTAGTTTTGATCCTGCTGCAGTATCCTCATGCCCTCCAGAAGCACCCATAATAATTCCATCAGAACCGGTAATAACATTTACATTGAAATCCGTATCAATCTCTGTAGCTCCAAGAATCATAACATCTAAGTTGTTTACAATAGGACCAGGGACATGAGGATTGCCATATAAGGAACCACTCATACTCATGTGTTTTGGGTTATCCCTGTAAGACGCTACAGCTTTCAAATCAAAGCATTGAACATCCCAAATATTTCTAAACAATCCATCATTAAGCATATCCACAATATAACCCGTAACTCCACCTGCAGCAAAACTACCTACAACATTCTTCTCTTTCATGATTTTCCTTACTTCTGCAGCAACTGCTAGTGAAGTACCACCAGCCCCTGTTTGGAAAGAAAATTCATTCTCAATATATCCAGTAGCGTCCATAAATAAAGCAGTTAATTTAGCAATTCTAAGTCCTACCGGGTCTTTAGTAATATTCATTGTACCAGTTGTAATCCCTTTTGAATCACCTATACAATCAACTTTTACAACATAGTCAACATGATCCTGCGTAATATCTATAGGGCAAGCAGGATAAGGAACCATGTTATCAGTAATTGCTACAACTTGATCGGCATATTCTATGTCAGGCATAAAATAAGATAGTGTACCGCAGGCAGCATTACCCTGTACACCGTTTACATTTCCGTACCAATCAGCTGTAGGAGCAGCAATAAAAGCTACATCAATATGCATATCTCCGCTTTCAATCGATCTAGGACGTCCACCATGACTTCTCATTACAGCTGGATTTTTTAGCAAACCTTTAGAAATAGCTGTTGCCACAGGTCCTGGAGAAATATAATTAACAGAAATACCTGTAACAATACCTTCTTTCATATATTCAACCAAGGGCTCATGAATCGGGAAAATTCCTGTTGCAGCAACATGAATATCTTTTATTCCCCTTTTAGCCACAGCAGCCATAACCATATTGAGTACATAGTCACCATTTCTCAAATGATGGTGAAAAGATAAAGTCATACCATCTTTTACTTCAAGCTTATCCAACACTTCATCAATAGTTTCACAGAGTTTACTATCTCCTGGCTTTACTGATCTCGTTTTTACAGATACTTTTACTCTATCGGTAAGATTAGCATATGCACCTTCATAATGTCGTACTTTCCCAAAGCCTTCTATATTATCAGGAATTTCCCTACCTATGACGTTTTTCATATTACTAACCTCATTTCTTGTCTGTTTACAAAGATGGTCTGAATTGTATCTATTTGTCTACCATCTACAGCCGCTTTACCTGTAAAACCAAGACTTTTTGCTTTTTGAGAATCTTTTTCAAGTCCTTCATAATCATTTGCATCAACAAAGTAAGTGTCAATCGCATTAATACCTGCAACTCTGCAAACCATAGCCACTCTACTTCTAGCATATAATATTTCTTCGCCACCTTTGGTCCTTTCCATATCAATATCGGAAGCTAGACCTTCAGCATCGAAAAACACTGCATTAATTCTTTCAGATGCACTAATAATATTTTGTATATCTTCTAAAGCATAAGCAGTTTCTATTGTGGGAATAAGCTTAATGGCTTTTTCTTCAAAACCTTCTTGTCTTTCTAATTTTGCGAGCATAGAATCAATCTTTTTAATCTGATCCTCTGACGCCTTGGATACCATAATGGCGCTTGGTTTGACTTTGCTAATTATTTCTACATCTTTTACCCCAAATTCAGAATCTAAAGAATTAATTTTAACTATAACTTCTACATTGGAAAAATCCAAAAAATCAATTGCTTCTTTCACTAAAATTCTTGCACAATCTTTTTCAGAATCTTCTACTCCATTTGTCAAGTCAAACACAACAGCATCTGCGCCAAAAACTGATGATTCCTGAACCAGTTTTGGACGGTTTCCTGATACAAAAAGCATAGTCCTTCTTTTATTTTTCATAACCCTAAGCTCCTTCTCAAATAAAAAATATTATTTTTTCTTATTAGACAGCTCTTTCTATAGCAGCATAAACCCTAGCAATGATTGTATAGTCTAGAGCCCCTTTGTCTTCAACTTTAATATTGATATTTTCTACGCCTAATTCTGCTACCTTTTCTCTAATAACTCTGTCAATCTGCTTGCCAAATTGTTTTTTTATAACACTTTTGGTCTTTAGTTCAATCTGAACTCCTCTATTATTATTGGGCTCCACCGTGACTAATACATCACGAGCTTCTAGTGCACCTGCTTGTGCTGCTTTGGTAATCTCCATAAAAACCAAGCCTCCTAGTTTTTTTTAACAAAAAAATCCCCTATCATGTAACAGGAAATCTTTTCTTTATTAATGTAAAATTGTATTAATTTTCATTCTCTACCTTAATAACGCGTTTAATAAACGCGTAATTTTCCCCAATATTTTCCCCACTCTAAACTTAAGCTTATTTGCTTTTTCTCTCTTTTTTGAAACATTATCTTATTTGTAATGCTCATAACCTTTTGTGTATCAAATATCACTTATATCAAAAATATCATTAAAATCAAATTATTACAAGTGATTTTTCAATAAAAAGTCGATATTTTAAAAATTATGTCTTTAAAAACTTATTATCTTACTTAATTCTAGGAAAATTTTATATCTATACACTTTTTACCAATATTCTATTTTGCGTTGTAACATTTCACTATTCACTTACACCTCATTCTTATTATAATTTTTCTGCTATAATAAATCAAAAATCTTTGTTACATACAAGCCACTCGTATCATACTAACAAAAAAAAAATAATCACTTACTATCATAAAATTTTCATATCCTAATATATCACTTTATGTTGTTTATTTGTAATAGTATCTAATATAATAAAATAAAATATTAGTGTTTTATGTTTAAAGGTAAAAAACCTCTTTATGTCGAATTGCAATGTGGGGGTGTATGAATTGAATGAAAAAACTAATGAATTACTAGAACAGTTATTAGAAGAACTAAAAAACATTAGTTCAAAGCTCGACAAATTAGACCTAACTATTAATCAAACAGAGCAAATCCATTTTATGCAATGTGTAAACTCTAAGTTGAACACCATTTCCAAACTTTTAAAAAAAGAATAATAATATTTATACATCAATTTACGCTCAGCAGAATTAAGGAATTTTACCACTTATTAGCTCTATATCCTTATTTTCAATCTGCTGAGTATTTTTTTATTTGTAGCCATAATCTTGATTCTATTGCAAAAAGTCGAAAAGTGCTATTGCAAAATAAAAATCTTTATACAGACTTTGGGGTTAAGCTGAATTTGCGTAAAACGAATACCCAAAAGAACAGAATGTTCCTATTGTCAAACGTACCATGGATGGCAAGTAACGGTCTTACTAAGGCTTACCAAGGGGGTTTGGCTTATAGCTTTAGTGGCAAGTACCTAGCAAATGTAGCGTGTATTAATAAAGGTTAATACTTTGATTAGTTAATGAAAACAAGGTTTTTTCAAATCGAATACCCATTTTAGCCAAATTTTATTATATTTATATAAAGTAATGATAAATATTTCAATAAATTTAGTATTATTGGTAATAATAAATAAAATAAACCATCACACGAGGAGAATGAATAATGAAAATTCCCCATCATATAGGTATAATCCCAGATGGAAATAGAAGATGGGCTGTCAATAAAGGACTCTCCAAAGAAGAAGGTTATTCAAATGGCCTACTACCTGGGTTGGAACTTCTAAAGCTCTGTAAAGAACTGGGAGTAAAAGAAATAACATATTATGGTTTTACTGTTGATAATACTAAAAGACCTTCTATACAAGCCAAGGCATTTATTAATGCTTGTGTAGATGCAGTTAATTTAATTGCCAATGAAGATGTATCTCTTCTTGTAATTGGCAACACTAAATCAACAATGTTCCCTAAAAAACTACTTCCCTATACCAACAGAAAAGAACAAAACAAAGAAAAAATTAAAGTTAATTTTCTCGTAAACTATGGTTGGGAATGGGATCTAGGAAATCTTCTTCTAAATAGTAACCCAAAATCAAAAGTAACAATGTCTCTAAAATCAAATGAAATTTCAAGAGTAGACCTTCTTATTCGCTGGGGAGGAAGAAGAAGATTAAGTGGATTTCTTCCTGCGCAATCAGTTTATGCCGATTTTTTCGTTATAGATGACTATTGGCCAGATTATAAACCCGAACACCTATACCAAGCATTACAATGGTATGATAGTCAAGATATTACTCTTGGAGGCTAACCGTCCCCATATTTCTTTATTTTTTATACATTATATGATTTTGTTGCAAAAACTCCAAATATAATTGCGCCCTCGGCCTCAATTGTCCACTGGACCCTTTCGTGTTGACACATGCTACACTTGCTACTCATTTATCACCCTTTGCTCAACACAAACATTTGTATCAGGTCTTTTACTCTAATAGTATTTATTAACTTTTTACATTAGTGTTATTATATTAATTAATATAATGGTTTAAGTGCCAAAAATAGCTTTTACCTCTTAAATATACAATA